>DATEOX010000047.1:0-11108 GCA_035273585.1 Thermoanaerobaculia bacterium | reverse complement strand
GAACGCGCCGCGGGACGCGAGCATCACCGTCAACTTCACCGAGGCGGTGGAGGTCAGCGCCGGGTGGTTCGATGTCAACTGCGCGGCGACCGGCCGGCACAACAGCGCCACCCAGGGCGGCGACCCCACGTCGTGGATCATCACGCCGAACGTCAGCTTCCAGGCCGGCGAGCAGTGCACGGTCACGATCTTCAAGCAGTTCGTGCACGACACCGATCTCGACGACAGCGCGCCGAACACCGACACGCTGGCCAGCAATGTCGTCTTCACCTTCACCGTCGCCACCGGAGCGGCTCCGGCCTATCCGTCGGACGTACACCTCACCTTCGGCAATCCCTCGAATGCCGAAGCGGATCTGCTCACGCCGAACAACTACCTGATGGTCAAGCCGGAGTACGCGCTGTCGTACAACCGCGACCACGGCACGCCCAATTGGGTGAGCTGGCACCTGGCCGACGAATGGGTCGGCACGCTCTCGCGCGTCGATTCGTTCCGCCCCGATCCGGCCGTGCCGGCGGATTGGTACCGCGTCCTGCACACCGATTACTTCGCCTCCGGCTTCGATCGCGGGCACATGGTTCCGAACGCCGATCGCGATCCGGAGACCTCGATTCCCATCAATCAGGCCACGTTCCTGATGTCGAACATGATTCCGCAGTCTCCCGACAACAACCAGGGTCCGTGGGCGGACATGGAGAACTACCTGCGCACGCTGCTGCCCGCGAACGAGCTGTACATCGTCGCCGGGCCGGCGGGCGTGGGCGGTACGGGCAGCAGCGGCTTCCTGACCTCGTTCGCGAACGGCCACATCACCGTTCCCTCCTCGACGTGGAAGGTCGTGCTCGTGCTGCCGAAGCAGCCGGGCGATGACGTGGCGCGGGTGACCGCGGCCACGCGCACCATCGCGGTGAACATCCCGAACGTGCAGGGCATCCGCAACAACGACTGGACGACGTACCTGACCACCGTCAACGGCATCGAGGCGCTGACCGGCTACGACTTCTTCGCCAACGTTTCGGATGCGGTCGAGAATGCGATCGAGGCCGGCGTGAACGGCGCGAATCCGCCGGGCGTCGCCAATCAGACGTTCCGCACGAACGAAGATGAGCCGGGCACCATCGCGCTGGAAGCCGCGGGCGAAGGCGCGCTGACGTACACGATCGTCACCGCACCGCAGCACGGGACGCTCACCGGCACGGGCGCAAGTCAGACTTACACGCCGGCCCCTGATTACTACGGCAACGACAGCTTCACGTTCAAGGTCGGCAACGCCGCGGGCACGTCGAGCACAGCGACGGTGTCGATCACCGTGACCGCGGTCAATGACGCGCCAACAACCGCCGACGACGCGCGCACCCTGAACGAAGACACGACGCTGCAGTTTGCCGCGTACGAGTTGACGGCGAACGACGCGGCCGGGCCTTCGAACGAGAGCTCGCAGATGCTGGTGGTTCAGAGCGTCGGCGCTCCGACGCATGGCACCGTCACGCTGGCGGCGGGGATGATCTCCTACACGCCGGCTCCCAACTACAACGGGCCGGCGAGCTTCACCTACCAGGTTTGCGACAGCGGTTCCCTCTGCGCCACCGCGACGGTCAGCGTCCACGTGGTTGCGGTGAATGATGCGCCTACGGCCTCCGTGACCGCTCCTTCGACCGGTGTCGAGGGCAGCACGGTTGCGGCTTCGGTCTCGTTTGCCGATGTCGATTGGAGCGACTCGGCGACGATCGCCTGGTCGGTGACGAAGAACGGCTCGCCGTTCGCCGCCGGTACCGGCCCGTCCATCGCTTTCACTCCCGACGACAACGGTTCGTACGTCGTCTCCGCGACCGTCACCGACGGCGCGAACGCAACCGGCAGCGACGCGAAGACCGTCGTGGTTTCGAACGTCGCGCCGCTCATCACCGGCGTGACCGGCCCTGCTTCGCAGCTCGCGCTGGGGACGCCGGCGACCGTCAGCGTCACCTTTGGCGACGCCGGTACGGCGGACACGCAGACGGCGACGTTCACCTGGGGTGACGGTTCGGCCGCAACCGTTGCCTGCACCGCCGGCACGTGCGGCGCAGCGCACACGTACGCCGCGGCGGGCGTGTACGACGTGGCGATCGTCGTGAGCGACGATGACGGTGCGATCGCGGCCTCCGCCTTCGCGGGCGTCGTGATCTACGACAGCAATGGCGGCTCGATCACCGGCGGCGGCTTCGTCACGACGACCTCCGGGAAGGCCAACTTCAGCGTGAACGCCCAGTACCTCAAGGGTGCTTCGACGCCGACCGGCAACACCCGCTTCGACGTCGCCGGCTCGACGCTCGTCGCCACGTCCTACGACTGGCTCGTCGTGACCGGCACGACGGCGCAGCTCCAGGGCACCGGGACGATCAACGGCGCCGGCTCGTACGGTTTCAGCGTCATCGCCACGGACAGCACCACGGACACCCTTCGAGTCCGCGCCTGGGACAAGACTACCGGCGCGACCGTGTACGACACCGGTGCCGCACTCGCCGTGAATGGCAATCTCACCATCCACTGACGCTTCCTGACGCGGCGGGCCGCCCGGCCCGCCGCGTCAGGCCCCGCCAACGTAAGTTGCTCACCGGCCGCCGCTACACGCGCAACAGCACATAAAACGCCGCCCCCTGCCCTGCTTCGCTCTCGATCAGGATCCGCCCGCCGTGCGCGGCGGCGATCCGGCTGGCAACGGCCAGGCCGAGGCCTGTACCTCCGTTCTTGCGCGTCGTGAAGAAGGGCTCGAACATCCGCTCCCTGGCCTCGGCGGCGATTCCGCTGCCGTTGTCGCGTACATACAGCGCCGCGAAGTCCGCTGGCGCCGGCAGGTGCTCGCGGAGAAACGCGATCGATGACGCGGGCGCGGCTCCGATTGTCACCACGCCGTCCGCAGCCGTCGCATTGCGCGCGTTCGTGACGAGGTTGAGCAGCACCTGCGAGAGCTGGTCCCCGTCCGCGCGGACGATCAGGGCCGCCGGCAGCTCGAGCTCCAGGCGGCGGCCGGCGAGGATTCCTCTCGCCTCCTCGCTGAGCTCGCGCAGCAACGCGGCCAGATCGACCGGCTCCATGCGCGGCTCGGCGGGATTGATGAATCGCAAGATCTCATCGGTGAGGCGTTGTCCCCGCCGCACGATATTGAGAACGTGTCGCGCCGGCTTCTCGATCGCCGGATCGCCTTGCGCCCTGCGATTGAGAACCTCCGCAAACGGCTTGAGGCCCATGAGCAGGTTGTTGAGCTCGTGCGCGACCGAAGCCGATACGCGCCCGAGCGAGTCCGCGCGCGTGGCCTGCTCGAGCTGCTGCTCCATCCGCTTCCGCGTCGAGACGTCGCGGAACGTCATCACCGCGCCGGCGATCCTTCCCTGTTCATCGAGCATCGGCGCGGTCGTGAGCTCGACGCGGATCTCTTTTCCCTCCCTGCACCAGAACACGTCTTGGTCGCTGAACCGCACGCCGCCGTCAGCGAGGGTCCCATGCAACGGGCACTCAGCCTCGGGACGCGGCGATCCGTCGGCACGCAGCGGCTGTAGGGTCTGATGGGCGGAGCGGCCGATGAGCGCGCCGGGCGGCCAGCCGAGCATGGCCGCCGCGGCCGGATTCTCGAATACGATGTTACCGGCCAGATCGACGCCGTATACGCCGTCCGTGATGCTGTCGAGGATCGACTCGTAGCGGCGCCGCAGTCCGTCCAGAGCCTGCTGAACCTGGCGTTGTCCGGTCACGTCACGAACAGTGCCGACGATGGCCCGGACGGCCGGGTCGAACAGCCGGTTGACGCGCAGCACCTCGAGGTTCCGCCACGTTCCGTCTTTGTGGCGGAATCGAAACTCGGCGAAGACTCGGATGGAGCTTTGTCCCGAGGGCGTGCGGAACCGCTCGGTGACGTACTCGCTGTCATCGGCGTGCACGAAATCGAGGAGCCGGCGGCCAAGCAACTCTTCAGGTGCGTAGCCGAGCATGCGCTGCACGACGGGACTGACGTAGCGGATGGTCCCATCGGAAGAGGCCAGGTAGATCAGATCGGACGTGTGCTCGACGAGCGCGCGCAGCCGGGCCTCGGAGGCGTTGCGCTCCTCCTCCGCCCGGCGCCGCTCGGTGATGTCGGAGATGAAGGCCGTGAAGGTCATTCCGGCTGGCTCCGCTTCCGCGGTGATCCGGACTTCGGCGGGGAACTCGCTCCCGTCTCTTCGAAGGGCGGTCCACTCGGTGCGTATGCCGAGGAAGGGTGCGTCACCGGTCTCGAGGAACGTCCGCACGCCGCGCTGATGCGCTTCGCGGAATCGCCCGGGAACGATCAGCTCGACGAGCGGCATGCCCAGGACCTCGGCAGACGGCCAGCCGAAGATCTCCTCGGCGCTGCGGTTCCACTGCACGATGCGGCCGTCCTGGTTCATGCTGACCACCGCATCGAGCGCGCCTTCGAGAATGTTGCGGAGGTGCGCTTCACCGATCCGGATCGCATCCCGCCCATGTCCGCGCTCGACGGCATGGCGCAGCGAGCGCACCAGGGTGGTCGCCTCGGTACTTCCTTTGATCAGATAGTCCTGCGCTCCGGCGGCCACGGCTCGCACGGCAGTCGATTCGTCGTCATGACCGGTCATGATGACGATCGGAATGGCCGCGGCGTGGTTGCGCAACATGTCGAGCGTGGCCAGGCCCGCGCTGTCGGGCAGCCCGAGGTCGGCAAGGACGACATCGAAGTGCTCGGAGCGCAAGGCAGCGAGCGCCTCGGACAAACGCAGCGCTCGCCGTACGTCGAACCGATATTCTCGCAGCACGCTCTCGACGGCACGGGCATCGGCATCGGCGTCTTCGACCAGAAGCACGCGAGTGGGAGACGAGGCGGGTAACGCGGTCATCGACATTCCGCTGTGCAAGATAGGCCGGCCGCTCGCCGCCGGAAATTGGTTGGACTACGTAATCGCGCCGGGATCGATACGTAGAACGCGTCCCATTTGCCGCTACGGGTGCACAATGGGCTTCTCATGCCCCAGTCGCCGCGCAGAAGCGGGATCCCGGTATTGGGAGACGTTGCGCTCGGAGCGCACATCTGTCACTTCTTCCAGACGGCGGACGATCTCTTCAGTACGGGCCAGAAATTTCTGGCCGCCGGTCTGGAGAGCAATGAGCTCTGCCTGTGGTTGTTCATCGAGCCATTCGGCAAAAGCGAGAGCATCAAGGCGTTCCGCCGCGATTTGCCGGACTTCGATCAGCATCTCGCGAGCGGCGCACTCATGATCGGGCCGGCCGAGGAATGGCTCACGGAGGATGGTTCCTTCAACGTGCCGTTCTTCAATCGCAAGTGGGACACGCTGCTCGTCGAAATGAAGGAGCGCGGATTCGACTGTCTGCGCGTCGGCGGGGCCTGTTTCCCCGGTCTGCGGTGGGACGACATCCGGGCCCATGAACAGAGCCTGAACGAGTCACTGGGTGGGAGGCCTGTGATCATGCTCTGCTGTTTTCCGCTGGAAACGACCGAAGCGGTGGCCATCATCGACGTCGCGCAGACGCATCATCTGGCCATCGCGCAGCGAGACGGCCGGTGGGACGTCGTGGAGACGCCCGTCCGGCGGCTCCAGCAGCTCGAGACCCGCAGTCGCCAGCAGAACGCCGTCGTCCGACTCGGGCTCCGTGCCATCCGTGAACGTGACGTCGACGCCTTGATGAAGGAGGCGGTGACGATCGCCGCTCAGACGCTCGGCACGGGACGCGGAATCGTCTGGCAGGTCCGGCCCGAGCACGACGATTTCATCCGGCGATCGCAGGCCGGATGGGATGAGCTGCCGGCCGATCTGACCATTCCGATGGACGACGGCTCGCTGGCCAGGTTCATCGTTGCCGGCGACAAACCGGTGATCGTCGCGGACCTCGAGGACGACACCCCGTTCGAGAAGCCGCAGATCATGCGCGACCTCGGGATCGCCAGCATGATCGCGGGCATCATTCGCGGCCGCGAGCAGGTATGGGGCTTCCTGAGCGTGCACTCGTTGACGGCGCGATCGTTCGATGGAAACGATCTCCAGTTCATGGAGTCGATCGCCAATGTGCTCGCTCTGACCCTCGAGCGCCACGAGCACGAGCTCGCCGAACTGCGCGAGAAGGAAATGTTTCAGACGATCTTCGACAACATTCCGGTGATGATCTCGATCGCCCTGCCGTCCGGCGTCAGGTACAGGAACCCCGAATGCGAACGGGTGCTGGGCACGGCCGACGAAGCAACACAGTTCGACGGGCAGCTCGACGACGGGGGCGCCCACGGCTGGATCGACACTCAGGTGCGAGCGCGCAACGGAAACCTGGTCGACACGTCGTGGGCCCGCTTCCGGCTCTCGGACGGCACCTCGATCCAATGCGGGATCGACATCACCGAGCGCAAACAGGCCGAAGCGGAACGGGCGCGACTGCAGGCCGCGACCGAAGCCGCTCTCGTCAAACTGCGGGCCATCCAGAGCATCACCGACGCGGCCCTCGGGCGCATGGCGCTCGACGACCTGCTCCGCGAGCTGCTAGGCCGTCTGCAGGACGCACTCCACGTCGATGCCGTCGGGGTGGCGTTGCTCGATGAACGGAACCTCCTCGTCTGTCGTGCCGGCGTCGGCAGCGCGGCTCTCGTTCCCGGTACGCGCATCCCTATGTCTCTGCCGCTCTGGCGGCGTCTGACCACAGACCCGCGGGCGGTGGTCCTGGAGGATTACCTGGAGGGCGCACCGCCGGAAGCCCGCGACTGGGTGGCCACTCATATGGGTCCGGTGCGATCGGCGATGACCGCGCCGCTCATCGTCGAAGAGAAACTCATCGGCGCGGTGGTCGCTGATTCGAACCGATACCGGCGCTTCGAGGCGGACGAGCTGGAGCTGCTGCGCGTGGTGGCGGACCGCGTCGCGCCGGTGATCGAGCGCGGCCGCCTGCTCGAGTCGGTGCGCGCCGGACGCGAGCGCCTGGAGGCGCTGTCGCACCGGCTTTTGTCCGTGCAGGAAGAGGAGCGCCGCCGGGTGGCCATCGAGCTCCACGACGAGCTCGGCCAGATCCTGACGGCGGTGAAGATCAATCTCGAGTCCCTGCCCTTCCAGGTGCAAAACGCCGTCGACAACGTCGACCGGGCCATGCAGACCACCCGCGATCTGGCCCTCGATCTCCGCCCGCCGATGCTCGATGACCTCGGACTGGCCGCCGCGCTGCGCTGGTACGCCGACCGCTTCGCGCAGCAGACGCACCTGGCCGTGCATCTCGCCATCGAGGAGATCCCCGACCTGCCGCCGGCGCTGGCGACAGCGTGTTTTCGAGTGGCGCAGGAGGCGTTGACGAACATCGCGCGCCACGCCGCCGCGCGAAACGTCCGGCTCGACGTGCACCGCACCTCCCGGGCGGTCGAGCTCACCGTTCGCGATGACGGCGCCGGATTCAATGTCGAGGCGGCGTTCGAGCGCGTGGCGCAAGGCGCTTCGATGGGACTGGCCGGCATGGAAGAGCGCGTATCGCTCGTCGGCGGAACGATCGACGTGCAAAGCACGCCCGGGCGAGGAACGGAGGTGCGCGTGCGCTTTCCCCTGAAGGTAGCTCATGAAGCCGATTCGCGTGCTGCTCGCGGATGATCACACCCTGGTGCGGGCCGGCATTCGCGGGCTGCTGGCCGCGCTGCCGGACGTGGAGGTCGTCGGCGAGACCGGCGACGGACAGGAGGCGCTCCGCCTGGCGGAGACGCTGCGGCCGGACGTCATGCTGCTCGACATCGGGATGCCCGGCCTGAACGGGCTGGAGGTGGCGGCGCGCCTGGCCAAGCTCGATCCCGCCATCCGGGTGGTGATGCTCTCCATGCACGCGACGGAGGAGTACGTCCTTCAGGCGCTGCGCGCGGGCGCGGCGGCGTATCTGCTCAAGGGCTCGGCCGTGGCGGAGCTGGAAGTGGCCATTCGCGCGGTGGCGCGAGGCGAGATGTATCTCAGTCCCGCGGTCTCGAAACGGGTGGTGGACGAATACGTGAGCCGGACCGGTGGGGCGACAGATCCTTTGGCCGCGCTGACGCCGCGGCAACGGGAGATCCTGCAGCTCGTGGCCGAGGGACATACGAGCAAAGAGATCGCGCAGCGCCTCGGCCTGAGCCATCGCACCGTGGAAGTGCATCGCAATCAGCTCATGAAGCGTCTCGGCGTGCACGACCTCCCCGGCCTGGTGCGGTTCGCGGTACGCGTCGGCCTCGTCGAGCGCGAGCGCTGAGCCCATACAGGGCTACCGATCTCAGTACGAGAAGTTCGGCAGGTCGAGGCGTACGGCCCAGGCGGGGCTGTGCAGCGTGTAGTACGGCCAGCTCTGTTCCTGGCCCCACAGGATTCCCGCCCAGGTCATGTACGTGGAGTAGTCGCGGTAGACGGGGCCGCCGCTGTCGCCGTTGTTGTTGTACAGATCCGAGCCGTCCTGGCAGAGCAGCAGCACCAGCTTGCCGTTCGCGTCGTTCATTCCCCACTCGTCGATGCACGTGGCGGTCACGGACCCCTGCGTCGTGCCGGTCGTCGCGCCGATCTTGTCCACCGCCGTGCCGACCACCGTCGACGCGTCGCCGGTCACCGTCTTCGAGCCGCTGATGACGGTGTAGGCCATGGACGCGTTGCTGAACGAGGTCGTGTGAATCGTCGCACCGCCCCATGCGGCCGTGCGTGCGGAGTCGAGATAGCGATAGAACGCGGCGTCGGACCAGCGGCACCCCGCGGCGAATCCCCACGTCAGCGTATTCGTGGGATCGACGGGGCAAGAGTCATAGTCCGCATGCGTGAAGACCTCGGGATCGTCGTACTCCGTCGCCACGAGATCCGCGGTGGCCATCGAGTTCTGTCCCGCGGAGTTCCCGGTGTAGCCCCACGGATACTGCGTGCAGTGCGACGCGGTGACGAAGCCGGCGTAGCTCGAGCTGTTGAATTCGACGCCGTTGACGCCGAGGGTGCAGACCGACAGCGTGTTGTTCGGGCCGGCGCGGAAGGTGAACTGGCTGCCGCCGCGCAGCGGCCGGTGATACTCGAAGATGTGCGTGCGAGCCACCGCGCGCTTGGCCACGCGGATGGACACCGCATCGGCGGGGATGCCCATCGCCGCGACGGCTGCCGCGACGCGCTGCATGTCCGCGCCGTCGCCCACGCCGAGGGAAAGGACGTTGTGCACTTCGTCGACGTCGACGGACGTGATGTCACCCGGGAAGTCGCGGTACAGCGCCGCGCGGAATGCGGCCAGTTGCAGGAACGAATAGCGCGCGTCGCGCACTTCGAAACGCGGCGTGGCATTGGCGGCGATGCCGTGGGCCCGGCTCTCCTCGACGCGCGAGGCGATCTCCGCGATCGCTTCCTCGCTCCGCGCGCGGTCTTTCAGCGTCACGACGGCGTTGCCGGCCGCGTCGAGATGCCATCCCGCGAAGCCCGGAATCCTGCGCTCCAGCTCCGCGAAATCCGCCTCCACCGGACCGCGGGTCAGGATGCGGCCGTTCGGAACGGGACGCGGCTCGCGCGCGCCCGGGTCCGCCGCGGCAAGGCCGGCCGCGCACAGAAGAGTCACCAACAGCAACGACCAACCCTTTTGATTCATGAGAGAGCTCCGATTTGGACTTGAATCGATCGCCGCTGAGGCGTACGGCCGGCGCCGTAGGACGGCACCGGCCAAACGCAGCCGGGCAAGCGCCTACGCCACCGCCTCCTCGTTCCCCTCCTCCTCCGCGAGCAGCTCGTCGCGCAGCACGCGGAACGCCCGCGCGTCCGCCTCCCCGGTCACCGGGTCGAGAAAGTACGCCACGTCGTTGCGGACGCTCGTGCCGGTGGGGTTTTCGCCGTTCCATTCCAGGACGGCCCACTGCACGAGGGGGTTGAAGATGTTGTGATCCCAGGCGAAGGCGGCGTGGCGGTTGCTGTAGGCCTGCGACGTCCCCAGCTCCTCGGCCGTCCCCTCGTCCTGGCGCGTCTTGTAGGCGGCGAAGGCCTTCGCGTCGCGCTCGGCGGTCTCGCGGTCGACGAAGTACGCCACGTCCCGGCGCGGGGGGAGGGCCTGTGGTCCTCCGAACTTCTGGCCGACGCTCTGGCACTTCACCACCAGCCAGTGAATCATCGGGCGTCCGATGTGATGGTCCCACTCCAATGCGACATAGGGCATGTTGCTCTCTCCTCCTCGATGATGGCCGGCCGGGTCGTCCGAACGGCGACGCACCAGAACGCAGGCTAGACGTGTTTATTTCCGGATTTGTATCGTAAGAATGGAATACATCAACCCGCACGTCCATTAATCCGGCTACACCATCAAGGTCGCATCCATGAACCCTTACCACGACTCCCAGGACGCGCGCCGCGCGCGTCTGCTCGACGCCCTTCCGGCCATCGCCTGGTCGGCCGACGCGCGGACCTTCCGCTTCACCTACGTCAACCCGGCCGCGGAGACGCTGCTCGGGTATCCGCTCTCCCGCTGGCTGGACGAGCCGACCTTCTGGACCGATCGCATCCATCCGAGTGACCAGTACGTCGCGCTGCTCTGTCACAACGAGACGCTGGCCGGGCGGGATCACGAGCTGGTCTACCGGATGATGGCCGCCGACGGCCGCACCGTCTGGCTGCGCGACTACGTCAACGTCCACAGCGTGGACGGCGTGCCGGTGGAGCTCTTCGGCGTGATGATCGACATCACCCGCGAGCTCGAAGCCGAGGCGGCGTCGCAGGAGAGCCGGGAAAACTTCCGGCGGATGGTCGAGCTCTCGCCGGACTGCATCGGCGTCCACGTCGATGAGACCTACGTCTATGTCAACCAGGCCTTCGTCCAGCTCCTCGGCGCGAAGAGCGAGGCGGAAGTCGTCGGGCGGACCGTCTACTCGTTCGTCGATCCGGTCGATCACGATCGCGTGCGCGAGCGGCTCGCGCTGCTCGGCGCCGGCGAGAGCGTGCCGTACGCCCGTCAGAAGTACCGGCACATCGACGGCTCGCCGCTGGACGTCGAGGTCGCGGCGCTGCCGCTTCGCTACGACAGCCACGACGCCGTGCAGGTGATCGCCCGCGACATCACCGACCGCGTCCGGGCCGAGGAAGAGCTGCGCGTGCGCGAGGCGCGCCTGCAGCTCCTCGGCCCGGACGCGGTCGGTGATG
>DATEOX010000046.1:0-6118 GCA_035273585.1 Thermoanaerobaculia bacterium | reverse complement strand
CGCGCTCGCTGAGCCGGCGCGCAAGGTCAGACGCGTAGCTGCGCGAGCCGCGCGGCGGCGGCCCGAGGGCGAAAGAGACGAAGATGTCGTAGCCGAAGAGCCGCGCGGCGTTGGTGCGGCGCATTTACGCCGTCTCCCCCTCCGCCCACGCCCCCTCCGCCCCGTCCACGCGCACGCAGTTGCGGCCGGCGCGTTTGGCGGCGTAGAGGGCGCGGTCAGCGCGGGCGACGAGCGAGGCGGGCTCGGAGAGGCGGTCGGGGACCATCGAGGCCACGCCGAAGCTGGCCGTCACGCCGTGGATCTGCAGGCGCTCGACAAGGTGGCGCAGGCGCTCGGCCACCACCGCGGCGCTGGCGGCGTCGGTGATGGGAAGCAGCAGCGCGAACTCCTCGCCCCCGTAGCGCGCGACCACGTCGCCGCTGACCCGGATCGTGTCGGCCAGGAGGCGCCCGATGCGGCGCAGGCATTCGTCGCCGGCCGGATGTCCGTGCGTGTCGTTGAGGGCCTTGAAGGCGTCGAGGTCGAGGAGGATGAGAGCCAGCGGCTGGTCGTGGCGCAGCGCGCGCTCCCACTCCGCCTCCAGGGCCCGCTCGAACTCGCGGCGGTTCGGGATGCCGGTCAGCGAGTCGCTCACCGCGAGCTGGGCCAGGCGCGCGTTGGCCTCCGTCAGGGCGACGGTCTGCTCCGCCACGCGCAGCCGCAGCTTCTCCGCCTGCGTGTACAGCGCGCGCGTCCGGATGCGCACCACGAGCGCGACGAGACCGGCCGCCACGAGGAGCCAGAGCGCGATGGCCCACACGCTCCGGTACCACGGCGGCAGGACGGCGAAGCGCCACGTCGTCTCCGGCCCGATCTCGCCCGACGCGCCGCGGGCCCGGATGCGGAAGGTGTAGCTCCCCTCGCCGAGGTTCGTGTACTCGAGCAGCGGCTCATCGCGCCAGCCGCTCCACATCTCGTCGAGCGGATCGAGGCGGTATTGATAGCGAACGCCGGGCTTGAAGGACGCCGGCCCGATCTCGATGCGCAGGCGCTGGAAGGCGTGGGGCAGCTCGACGGCGCTCGCGGCGCCGTAGCCGCCGAAGAGCGGCTGGCTCTCGCCGCGGGTGATGCGGCGGATGACCGGCGCGGGCGGCGGCGCCACGTCCTGCGCCGCGTTCGGAGCGATGCGGAAGAGGCCATGGTCGCCGGCGATGAGGATCGAGCCGTCATCGTCGAGGCGCATGCTCTCGATGTCGCCCGCCGGCATGGCGATGGGCGATCGGGCGGCGAGCTCGTACCGGCCGCCGGGCAGGCGCCGGATCACGCTCGGCGGCGCGGTGTTGATCCAGACGTTCCCCGCCGCGTCGGCCACCGCCGTGTCCCAGCGGTCGGGCGCGCGGGTCGCGCCGAGGAGCGGATCGGGGACGAGCCGGCCGCTCGTGAGCTGCAGGAAGCGGCCGCCGCCCTCGCCGGTGGTGAAGACGAGGCGGTCGCCCATCAGGAACGGCGTCAGCTCCCCGCTACCGACCGGGTGCATCGAGCCGTCCTGGTCGATGCGCAGCGCGCCGTCATACGAGGTGCCGCACCAGAGCGCGCCGCCGTGCTCGACGAACGTGCGCACGTACGCCTTGCCGTCGCCGGCCAGGCCGTCGTAACGCCAGCCGTCGCCATTGCGGCGCAGCATCCCCAGGCCTTCGGTCAGGCCGAGGTAGATGAGCGACGGGTTGCCGGGCGCGGTGGACATGGCATAGATGAGGAGCTGTTCGGTGCCGGCGACGCGCTGCGGCTTGCCGTCGCCGCGGATGCTGTACGCGCCGGCGCCGGTCCCCACCAGCAGCTCATCGCCGAGCGAGACGACGCTCCACGGCGAGTCGAGGCCTTCGATGGCCGTCACGCGGTGCGCGGCGTCGTCGATGGCGAAGAGGCCGTGCGAGGAGGCGGCGTAGAGCCGGCCGCGGTGGCGGACCACGTCATGCGTCGAGCCGCGCAGGCCGCTGCGGCTGTCGATCACGGTCAGCGGCGAGGCCAGATCGACGCGCGTCATCCCCAGGTCGTGCACGATCCAGAGCGAGCCTTCCCGATCCTCCCGCCCGCCGTACGCGAGCGCTTCTGGCAGGCCGGCCTCGCGGTCGATCACCGTCTGCAGATTGCCGGCCGGGTCGAGGATGGCCACGCCGTCGCGAAGGGTGGTGAAGACGCTCCGCCCATCGCGCAGCGTGCAGGAGTCCATCACCTTCTTCCCCTTCAGCCACGCCGCGCCGCTGCCCGTCACCGGCTTGCCGTCGCGGGTGAAGAGGCCGACGTCTCGGACGGTGATGAAGCTCTCGGTCATGCCGTCGACACGCTGGCCGGCAAAGGTCTTCGGGCCGCCGAGCTCCTGCAGGCCGTCGCGCGAGCCGAAGAGGAGCCGGCCGCCGATGAGAAAGGGGCGGCGCGGCATCGGCTGGTCGCGCGTGTCGAGGAGCACCGCGCTGGCCCGGCCGTCCCAGGCCACGATGAGCTTCGCCGAGACGAAGACGAGGCGCGCGCCGTCGTCGATCACGGAGTCGAACTCGCCCGGGTTCTCGCGCATGGCCGGCGGCAGCGTGGCGAGGAGCGATTGGTACCGGAGGTTGCCTTGCGCGTCGGGGCGGAGGACGCCGAAGTCGTCCACGCCGCCCACGCCGACGCGCCCCGCGCGGTCGACGGCGACCGAAAGGGCCGGCGCGCCGTGGGGCAGCTCGACCACGCTCCACCAGGCGCCGTCGTAGGTGACGACGCCGCGCAGGTTGGCGAAGTAGAGGATGCCGCGCCCGTCCTGGGCCACTGCGAAGTTCTGGCTCCCGCCGCGGTGCTGCTGCTGGTCGAAGTGAGTGAGCAGCGGATAGCCGAGGCGCGCGTCGCCGGCCGCACCGAAAGCGGCGGCGAGCGCCAGAACGAGCGCGAGGATGAATGTCGAGGGACGGATGGTCGGACTAGAGTGCCGCGAATGGCCGGCCGGCGCAAGCGCCGTGCGATACTTCCGTCATCCTTGGCCCTGCAACGCACTCGTGACGAGCTCGCGCTCGAAGACGCCCGCGACCTGGAGCGGCTCGGCTACGCGCAGCAGCTCTTCCGCGAGATGGGCGGCTTCTCCAACTTCGCCGTCTCCTTCTCCATCATCTCCATCCTCACCGGCGCGGTGCTGCTCTACGGCTACGGCCTGAAGTTCGCCGGCCCGGTGGTCAACTCCATCGGCTGGCCGATCGTCAGCCTCTTCACGATGTGCGTCGCGATGTCGATGGCGGAGATCGCTTCGGCCTACCCGACCGCGGGCGGCCTCTATTTCTGGGCCACACGGCTGGGCGGGAAAGGGTGGGGGTGGACGACCGCCTGGCTGAACATGCTCGGGCAGGTGACGATCACCGCCGGCATCAACATCGCGGCGGCCATCTACCTGATCGGCGCCGTGACGCGCATCGGCGGCCTGCCGCCGGTCGAGACGCCGTGGAGCTTCCAGGTCGCGGTCATGGTCGTGATCCTCCTGCCGCAGGTCATCATCAATCTCTGGGGCATCCGCCTCACCGCGCGGCTGAGCGATCTGAGCGTCTGGTGGCACATCGGCGGCGTGCTGCTGATCATCGTGCTGCTGGCCTTCTTCGGGCGGCATCACAGCTCGCTCGCGTTTCTGTTCCAGTTCCGGCCGACGGTCACACCAACTGATGTCTCGCGCCTTTACGCCGGCGCGCCGCTGATCATCCTTTTCGTGCTCTCGCTCCTCCAGGCGCAGTGGACGTACACCGGTTACGACGCCTCGGCGCACATGGCCGAGGAGACGGTCATGGCCCGGAGGAACAGCGCGTGGGGCATCGTGCTCTCCGTCGGCGTGTCGGCCGTCGCCGGCTACGCAATGCTGATGGTGCTGACGTGGTGCATCCCGCGCGGCGACGTCGCGGCCACGGCGAACGATCCGTATCCCGTGCTGCAGATCGTCTACGCGAACTTGCCGCCGCTCGCCGCCCACGCGATCGCCATCGTGATCGGCGTGGCGATGTGGCTCTGCGGCGTGGCCTCGGTCACGTCGATGGGGCGGATGTGGTACGCCTTCGCCCGCGACGACGGCATGCCTGGCTCGCGGTGGCTCAAGCGCGTCAGCGGCCGGCATCGCACGCCGCACATCGCGATCATCGTCACGGCCGTGCTCTCGGTGCTGATCTGCCTCTACGCCGCGGCCTTCGCCGTCATCACCTCCATCAGCACGATCTGCCTCTACCTGGCGTACGGCATCCCGATCTGGCTCAACGCGCGCAACCGGCGTGTCACGCCGGACATGGCGCCATGGAACCTCGGCCGCTGGTCGCCGCTGGTCAACTGGATCGCCATCGTCTGGATTGTGATCATCACCGTGATTTTCATGCTCCCGCCGAACCAGCTCGTGCTCTGGACGATGCTCGGCGTCGCGGCCTTCCTCGCCGTCTACTGGAGGCTGCGGCGATGACGTTCCACCGCTACGTGGCCATCGGCGACTCGACGTCCGAGGGGCTGGATGATCCGGATGGGCGGGGCGGGTACCGCGGGTGGGCGGACCGGCTGGCGGAACGGATCGCCGCGTCGCAGGAGGAGCCGCTGCTGTACGCGAACCTGGCCATCCGCGGCCGGACGACGCGCCGCATCCGCGAGGAGCAGCTCGGGCCGGCGCTGGCCATGCGCCCGGACGTGGCTACGATCAACGGCGGCACGAACGACTTCTTGCGTCCGCACTTCGATGCGCGCGCGGTGGTCGCGGAGCACGAGGCGATGCAGCGCGCGCTCATCGCCTGCGGGGCCGTCGTGCTCACCTTCAACTTCCCCGACATGCGCCGGGTCATGCCGTTGGCGCGCTTCTTCATCGACCGCATCTTCGCCTTGAACGAGGAGCTGCGCGCCGCCTGCGCCCGCACCGGCGCCCGCCTGCTCGACCTCGCCGCGTACGAGGTGGCCGGTGACCCGCGCTTCTGGTCGGACGACCGCCTGCACGCGAACTCCGTCGGCCACGAGCGCATCGCCTCCGCCCTCGCCGCCCTCCTCGGCCTGCCGTCCGATCCGACCTGGTCCTCGTCCCTCCCGCCCCCGCCCCCGCCCGGCGTGCTCGGCATGGTGCGCGCGGAGTGGGCCTGGACCCGCCGCCACCTCGCTCCGTGGCTCTGGCGCCACGCGCAGGGCAAGTCGTCGGGCGACGGGCGGAGCGCGAAGCGGGCGGAGCTGGCGGTGGTGGGGCCGTGGACCCGCTGACCCACACGCTCGTCGGTGCGAACCTCGCCTCCACGCGCCTCGGGAGCACCACGCGTCTCGCGGCAGCAGCGCTGGTGATCGGCGCCAACCTGCCGGACGTCGACTCGATCCTCTACTTCACTGGTCAGTCCGATCTCGCGCTCGACTTCCGGCGCGGCTGGACGCATGGCGTGCTGGCCATCGTCGTCCTGCCCCTGCTGCTCGCCGGCGTGCTCTGGCTGATCGACCGGCGGTCGAAGCCGGCGGCGCTTCTCGGGCTGTCGGCGCTGGCGGTGCTGACGCATCCGGCGCTCGACTGGCTGAACAGCTACGGGCTGCGCTGGCTGATGCCGTTCCGCGGCACGTGGTTCTACGGCGACTCGGTCTACATCATGGACCCCTGGCTCTGGCTGATCCTCGGCTGCGGCTGGCTCGCCGGACGGTCGCCATCGCGATGGCTCGTCGCGCTCTGGGCCGTCTTCGCGCTGCTCATCGCCTGGGTCGTCAGCCGCCGCTCGCCCGAATACCTCGTTGTCGTCGCCATCGTCGCCGTCGTCCTGCTGGCGGCGCTGATCTGGCGCCCCCGCATCGATGCGCGGCGCCTCGCCGCCATCGCCCTCGCGCTGGCCGCCGCCTACATCGGCGCGCGGCTGTCGATCCATGCGGTCGTGGCGGAGAAGGTGCGCCGCGAGCTCGCGCCAATCCGCCTGATGGTCGGCCCGGACCCCATCGATCCGTTGCGTTGGGACGTCGTGGCGCAGATCGACGGTGGGTGGAGACGACGTGATCGCCGGCGCTGAGCAGCGAGGAGTACCGCCGCGGCCGCTGGCTGCGAGGCCGCCTGGAGCTGGAGCCGGAGCGCATCCCGGTGGCCAAGCCGTCGCCGGAATGGGAGGCGGCGCGCCGCGACCCGCACGTGCACGGGTTCCTG
>DATEOX010000045.1:0-2566 GCA_035273585.1 Thermoanaerobaculia bacterium | reverse complement strand
GCGCCGTTCTCGCTGATGACCTACGCCGACGCCTTCCCCTACCGGCTGCAGATCAAGTTGATGACCCAGTCGCGGGAGATGCCGCCCTGGAAGGCGACGCCCGGCTGCGGCGACTTCGATGCGGCGCGCGTCCTCTCCACGGCGGACATCGAGACCATCAAGCAGTGGGTCGACGGCGGCGCGCCGGAAGGGGTCAAGTCCGATCTCCCGCCGCCGCTGCAGTTCACCGGCAGTTGGGCCCTCGGCACGCCGGACATGGTTCTCTCCAACCCCGAGCCCTACACGCCGCCGGCCAGCGGCGACATGTACCGCTGCTTCACCCTCCCGACGAACCTGCCGGCCGACTCCTACGTCTCGGCCATCGACATCCATCCCGGCGACCGGGAGACCGTGCACCACGTCATCGCCTACATCGACACGACGGGCGACTCGGTCGCGCTCGACGAGAAGGACCCCGGCCCCGGCTACACCTCGTTCGGCGGCCCCGGCTTCGCCATCGTGAACGCGAACGCCGCGACCCTCGGCGGATGGGCGCCCGGCGCGCGACCGTTCACCCTGCCGGAGGGCATCGCCTACTCGCTGCCGGCCAACTCGCGCGTCGTGCTCCAGGTGCATTACCACCCGCACCACGGCCAGCCGCTGCCGGATCAGACCGAGATCGGCATCTACTTCACGAAGCAGAAGCCGAAGCAGCTCCTGCGCATCCTGCCGGTGATCAACCAGACGTTCACCATCCCGCCGAACGACGCGAACTACGAGGTGAAGGCGTCGTTCCCGATTCCCGTGCCGGTGGCGACGCACCTCTGGGTCATCGCCCCGCACATGCACCTCCTCGGACGAAAGATGAAGGTGGAGGCGACGCTCCCCAACGGCGCGAAGGAATGCCTCATCAACATCGACGACTGGGACTTCCACTGGCAGGGGATGTACCGCTACCGGGAAGGCGTCCCCATGCCGGCCTTCACCCGCTACAGCCTGACCGCCTACTACGACAACTCCGACGGCAACCCACGCAACCCGAGCTCGCCGCCGAAGGCCGTCTCGTGGGGCGAGGAGACGACGGACGAGATGTGCATCGCCTTCCTCGGCATCACGTTCGACGGCGAGGACCTGACGCGCGGCAAGGTGATGGACGCGGGGTGGATGCTGACGCGATGAGGTAGGGACCCCTCATCCGCCCTTCGGGCACCTTCTCCCCGCCGCGCGGGGAGAAGGGTCTTGCGCGCGAAGCGCCGGGTGACGGGCGGACAATGCGCAGTACAATCCTTCCCTCCCTCATGAACGACAGCCGTCTGCGCTTCGACCTGGCGGTGCAACGGAGCCGGATGCTCGTCTACACGGCGGGCTTCGGCACGGCGCTGATCGGAAGGGCGCTCGGCGCGTTTCCGGTGCGCATCGACATCGCGGTGGGCGTCTGGATCGCCTCCTGCGCCATCAGCGCGCTGACGTACGCCCTCCTCCTGCGCGGGCTCGACCACCGCGTCGTCTTTGCCCTCTCCGCCGCGACGGACGTCGCCTTCGCCACCATCTGCGTCTATGTCACGGGCGGCATCGACAGCCCCTGGTTCATCTGGTATCTGCCCTGCTCCGCCGCCGCCGCGTTCGTGTCCGGCAAGCGCGCCGCGGTCGCGGTGAGCGTGGCCACCTGCGCGGCGTATCTCGGCGTCCTGATGTTCATGGGCCAGGCGACCATCCTCAACGGCGTGTTTCTCACCGCGCTCTGCCGGATGCTCTTTCTGGTCGGCGCCTCCTGGTTCTTCCTGGCCGGCATTGCCAACCTGCAGGAAAAGCGGCTGCGCATCCGGCAACTGGAGCAGGAGGAGAGCGAGCAGCTCGACGAGCTGCGCCGGATGGCCGGCGCGCTGGCCGAGGCGAACCGCAGGATTCAGGACGCGGACAGGCTGAAGTCGCAGTTCCTGGCCAACATGAGCCACGAGCTGCGCACGCCGATGAACTCCATCATCGGCTTCTCCGAGATCCTGGTGGAGCGGCTGGACGGGAAGGTCGAGGAGAAGCACGTCAGCTTCCTGCGGCACATCCTCAACTCCGGGCAGCACCTGCTGAGCATCATCAACGACATCCTCGACCTCTCCAAGATCGAGGCGGGGAAGATGGAGATCTATCCCGAGTTCTTCGCCGTCGGGCCGGTCGTCGAGAGCGTCTGCCACGTGATGCGCGGGATGTCGAAGGCGAATCCCGTGTTCAAGGTGGACATCCCGGACGACCTGCCGCAGATCGAGACCGACCTGGCGAAATTCAAGCAGATCCTCTTCAACCTCCTCTCGAATGCGGCGAAGTTCTCGCCGCCCGGCTCCGCCATCACCGTCTCCGCGCGCTACATCGGCACGAACCAGGAGGACGGCAACGTCACGGTGTCGGTCGCCGATCAGGGCATCGGCATCGACCCGCGCCACCACGAGCTGATCTTCGAGGAGTTCCGCCAGGTGGACGGCACGGCCAAGCGGGAGTTCGGCGGCACGGGCCTCGGCCTGGCGCTGGTGAAGAAGTTCGCCGAGCTGCAGGGCGGCATCGTGCGCGTCGACAGCGCGCCGGGCCGAGGCAGCAC
>DATEOX010000044.1:0-5601 GCA_035273585.1 Thermoanaerobaculia bacterium | reverse complement strand
GCGGAGGCAACCGCGCGCCCGGCGAATTTCGGCGCATTCAAAACTGGATCGGCCCGCCGGGATCGACGATCGTCACGGCATCGTACGTGCCGCCGCCCACCACCGAGATGATGGCGGCGCTCGACGCGTTCGAGAAATATCTGCACGCGGAATCCCAGATCCCGCTGCTCATCCGCGCGGCAATCATCCACTATCAGTTCGAAGCCATTCACCCGTTCCTTGACGGCAACGGGCGCGTCGGCCGGCTGCTGATCACGTTTCTCCTGCACACGGCGGGCATCCTCGAACAGCCTCTCCTCTACCTCAGCGCGTTTTTCGAGCGGAACCGCGGCGAGTATTACGCCCGGATGCTGGACGTCAGCCGGCGCGGAGCCTGGCTGGAGTGGATCGACTTCTTCCTGCGCGGCGTGACGGAGCAGGCGAACGACGCCATCATCCGCTCGAAACGTCTGCTCGATCTCTGGAAGGCCTATCGTCAAAGCGTGACCTCGGCTCGCAGCTCGGCCCTGCTCCTGGCGCTCATCGATCACCTCTTCGCCACGCCGGCGACGACGGTGACGAATGTGGCGAACATGTTCGACGTCACATACGCGGCAGCGAAGAACAACGTCGACAAGCTCGTGGCGGCCGGGATCCTGCGCGATCCGCAGGACGGGCGTTGGCCGAAGATCTATATCGCGTCCGAGCTGATCGAGGCGCTCGAGGCCTGACCTACTGCCCGAAGATCCGCCGCAGGAGCCGCTCGATCGCGTTGCGGTCGCGGCGGCGGGCGGCGGGGGTGGGTTGGCGTTGCTCGCCGGGCGCTGCCGGCGGCTGCAGCTCGCCGGGTGCCGGGGGCTCCGCGGAGCCGAGGAAGAACGGGCTGGGCTCACCGCTGCCGGCGTGGAGGGGACAGACGGACGTCGGCTCGGTGCCGGCGACGAAGACCTCCTCGCGGGTGTTGCTGCAATACGGCGTGGCGAGCATCCCCGATTCCGGATCGATCTCGCGTTCCACTACGTCGTCCGGCTTGCGCCAGGCGACATCGGGGATCATGCCGTCGATACGGTTCATGTGCGAGGTCCAGATCGGGACACAGGCGTCGCCGCCGGCGAGGCGGACGCTGTGGCCGTCGTCGAATCCGATCCACACCAGCGAGAGAATCCGCGGCGAGTAGCCGATGAACCAGGCGTCGCGGTAGTTGCTCGTCGTCCCCGTCTTGCCGGCGAACGGCCGCTCGAACCCGAGTGAGCGGGCCTTGGCCGCGGTGCCGTAGTCGAAGACGTCCTGCAGGATGTCGTTCATCACGTAGCAGGCCGAGGCCGGCGCCACGCGCTTCATCTTCACCTCGCGGTTCTCCAGGAGGTGCCCCTCGCGGTTGGAGACGGCGAGGATGGAGATCGGCTCGGCTTTCACGCCGAGGTTGGCGAAGGCGGAGTAGGCGTAGGCGATCTCCAGCGGCGTGACCTCGAACGAGCCGAGGGAAACCGAAGGGTACGGCTCGAGGCGGCTCACGATGCCGATCGTCGAGGCGGTACGGATCACGTTCTTCACGTCCGCGTCGATCGCCGCGCGCACGGCGGGGATGTTGTACGAATGGGCGAGCGCCTGGCGGACGCTGACCCGGCCGTGATAGCGGAGGTCGTAATTCTGCGGCTGCCACACCTTCGACCCGGTGCGGACGGTGATCGGCGAGTCGTCCATGATCGTCGCCGCGGTGAGCGCCTGCTGCCCCCGCGCCGGATCCATGGCCGTGATGTAGACGAACGGCTTGAAGAGCGAGCCGGGCTGGCGGCGGGCCTGGATGGCGCGGTTGAACTGTGTCTTCGAGTAGCTGCGGCCGCCGACCAGCGCCTTCACGTAGCCCGTCCCCGGTTGGATGGTGAGGATCACGCCTTCCAGCGGCACGGGCGACTTCCGGATGTGCGCGTACGACTTGGTGAGGTTCGCGATGCCGTTGTCCAGCGACTGCTCCGCCGACCGCTGCATGATGGTGTCCAGCGTGGTGAAGATGCGCAGCCCCTCGGTCTTGAGCTGGGTCTCCGGATAGGTCTCCCGAAGCTGCTTCATCACCAGGTCGACGAAGAACGGCGCGCTGCGGGAGGTCTTCGGAAAGCGGGTGACCGTCAGCGGCGAGGTGACCGCCTCCTCGTACTGCTCGCGCGTGATCATCCCCTGGTCGCGCATCTGGGCCAGGACCGTGTCGCGGATCGGCTTGGTCCGCTCCGGGTACTTGAGCGGCGAGAGCGTGTTCGGCGAGCGGATGATCGCCGCCAGCGTGGCCGCCTCCGGCAGGGTCAGATAGGTGACGTGCTTGCCGAAGTAGAGCTGCGAGGCCTGCTCGACGCCGACGATCTGCACGGCCCCGTTCTGACCGAGGTAGATCTCGTTGAGGTAGGCCTCGAGGATCTCCTGCTTGCTGTAGCGGGCCTCGAGCAGGAGGGCCATCAGCGCCTCGACGGCCTTGCGCCGCCAGGTGCGCTCCGGGTTCAGGTAAAGGTTCTTGACGAGCTGCTGGGTGAGCGTGGAGCCGCCGGTGGTGATGGCCTTCTGGCGGAGGTCCGTCCAGGCGGCGCGGAGGATGCCGCGGATGGAGATCCCTTCGTGGTGATAGAACCCGCGGTCCTCGGTGGCGATGATGGCGTCGCTGACGTACTTCGGCACGGCGTCGAGCGTGACCGGCAGGCGATCCTCCATCTCGTTGTTGTAGATGGAGGTGATGAGCTCCGGCTCGAGACGGACGCCGCGCAGCGTGACGCCGTCGTCGAGGCGCTTGACCGACGCCACGGTGGAGCCCTCGAAGGCGATCATCACGGCCACGGCCCGGAACTCCATGTCCGGGTACTCGAAGTTCTGCAGGTAGATCTCCAGGCCGCCGCCGGCGTAGCGATACTCGCCGGGGTTGGCCACGCGGGCCTTCACCTCGTGATAGCCAACGTGGTTGAGCTTCGGCTCGAGCAGCGCGCGGGGGAAGCTCATGCCGGGGACGATGGCGGTGGCGTCGGAGTAGACGCGGCTGGGGAGGTCCCAGCGGCGGGAGGAGTCGAATTTCTTCGTGACGATGGCGTACGTGTAGCCGACGAAGCCGATCAGGACGACGAAGAGGACCATCGCCGTGAAGGCGAGGCCGGCGGAGTGCCGCCAAAGGAAGTCCTTGATTCTCGAAGAGCGCTTTGCCATCGCCTTGCAGGGTACCAACAAAGGCAATGCCGAGTGTCATCCTGAGGCGCGAAGACGCCGAAGGATCCGTATCGACCTTGCGCTGCGCCTGAAGGTGCGGATCCTTCGCCGTCTGCGCGGCTCAGGATGACAGGGTGGCGATGAGCCGCTCCACTTCGTCCTCCGTCGTGTAGGCGCCGCAGCCGACGCGCACCACGTCGGGGACGCCGAGGCGCTCGACGCAGGTGGCGGCGTAAAAGTCGCCGTGGCTGACGAAGAGCGCGGCGTCGGCGAAGCGGCGGACGAGCTGCTCGCATTCGAGGCCGTCGACGCGGAAGGCGACCGTCGGGGTGCGGCGGGCGGTGGGGGGCGGGCCGTAGAGGCAGACGCCGGGGACGCGCGAGAGGCCGTCCCAGAGGCGGCGCGTCAACGCCAGTCCGCGGTCGTGCAACGCGGCGAACGTCTGCGCGAGACGTTCGCGGCGTGCACCGAGCGAGCCGCTGAGCGAGGCGAGAAAGTCGATCGTGGCCCGGATGCCGGCGATGCCTTCGTGGTTCTGCGTCCCGGTCTCGGCGCGCTCGGGCGCGGTGTCGGGCGACGGCTCGAGCTTCGGGAACGGGAGGGTCTCGAGCAGCTCGCGGCGGGCGAAGAGGATGCCGGCGTGCGGGCCGTAGAACTTGTACGAGGAGCAGGCGAGGAAGTCGCAGCCGGTCCGTTGGACGTCGATCAGCTCGTGCGGCGCGAGATGAACCGCGTCCACGAAGAGCAGCGCGTCGCGCGCCGCTTCGCGCACCCGCTCCAGATCGTTGATCGTGCCGACCGCGTTCGACGCGCCACCCACCGCCACCAGCCGCGTGCGCGGCGAGACGAGCGAGGCGAGGTGCTCATAGTCGAGCTGCGCCGTCTCGGGGATCATCCGCGCGGCCTTCACCACGATGCCGAAGTCGCGCTCCAGCGCGCGCCAGGGGGCGACGTTCGCGTGGTGGTCGAGCTCCGTGACGATCACCTCGTCGCCGCGGCCCCACGTGCGCCCGAGGGTGCGGGCGAGGTGGAAGGTGAGAGTCGTCATGTTGTTGCCGAAGACGATCTCGTGCGGCGCGGCGTTGAGAAAGTCGGCGGCCGCCTCGCGGGCGGCGAGGAGGATGGCGTCCGTCTCTTCGCTGGTCGGGTAGGACCAGTGCGTGTTCGCGTTGTGATGGAAGAGGTAGTCGCTCATCGCCTCGACGACCTCCGACGGCACCTGCGTGCCGCCGGGGGCGTCGAAGTAGGCAACCGGCAGGCCGTTGTGCCGCCGCGCGAGCGCGGGGAAGCAGGCCCGGATCTGTTCGGTCGTTGCAGTCATTGACGGAGAACGATGAACGATGAGAGATGAACGAGGAACCCCGCCCGCCCGGTTTCGTTCATCGTTCATCCCTCATCGTTCATCGTTCCATCACCGCCGGCCCTACATCGACGACATGGCGTTGAGGAACTCGCCGTTCGTGCGCGTCTTGTCCAGCTTCTCCACGAGCAGCTCCATCGACTCCACGGTCGACAGCGGCGAGAAGACCTTGCGCAGGACCCAGATGCGATTGAGCTCGTTGCGCTCGAGCAGCAGCTCTTCCTTGCGCGTGCCGGAGCGGTTGATGTCGATGGCGGGGAAGACGCGCTTCTCCACGAGCTTCCGGTCGAGGTGCACTTCCATGTTGCCCGTGCCCTTGAACTCCTCGAAGATCACGTCGTCCATGCGCGAGCCGGTGTCGATCAGCGCCGTGGCCATGATGGTCAGCGAGCCGCCCTCCTCCACGTTGCGCGCCGCGCCGAAGAAGCGCTTCGGGCGCTGCAGCGCGTTGGAATCGACGCCGCCCGAGAGCACCTTGCCCGACGGCGGCACGACGGTGTTGTAGGCGCGGGCCAGACGGGTGATGGAGTCGAGGAGGATGACCACGTCGCGCTTGTGCTCGACGAGGCGCTTGGCCTTCTCGATGACCATCTCCGCGACCTGCACGTGACGCGAGGCCGGCTCGTCGAACGTCGACGAAATGACCTCGCCCTTCACCGAGCGCTGCATGTCCGTGACCTCTTCCGGGCGCTCATCGATGAGGAGCACGATGAGCGTGATCTCCGGATGGTTCGCGGTGATGGAGTTTGCGATGGCCTGGAGGAGCATCGTCTTGCCGGTGCGCGGCGGCGCGACGATGAGGCCGCGCTGACCCTTGCCCACCGGCGCGATGAGGTCGAGCACGCGCGACGACATGTTCGTCGGGATCTCGAGCTTGATGCGGCCCTGCGGATAGAGCGGCGTAAGGTTGTCGAAGAGGATCTTCTCGCGCGCCACGTCCGGGTGCTCGAAGTTCACGGCCTCGACCTTGATCAGTGCGAAGTAGCGCTCCCCTTCCTTCGGCGGCCGCACCTGGCCGGAGACGGTGTCGCCCGTGCGCAGCTCGAACTTGCGGATCTGGGAAGGGGAGACGTAGATGTCGT
>DATEOX010000043.1:0-9010 GCA_035273585.1 Thermoanaerobaculia bacterium | reverse complement strand
CCTCGGTCTGCGGACCCTGACGGTCATCGACGAGGCGCTCAAGTCGGTGGCGGCGGAGACGGGGGAGAAGATCGAGATCGAGGCGCTGGAGCTCGACGATCCGGTCGTCTATCAGCTTTTCCAGGAGGGGCGGACGAAGGGCGTGTTCCAGTTCGAGTCGGGCGGGATGGTCGACCTGCTGCGCAAGTCGCGCCCGACGAAGTTCGAGGACCTCGCCGCCCTGAACGCGCTCTACCGTCCCGGCGCGCTCGACGCGGGCATGGTGGACGAGTACGTGCGTCGCAAGAACGGCACGTCGAAGCCGAAGTACCTCGTGCCGGCCATGAAGACCATCCTGGAGGAGACGTACGGCGTCATCGTCTACCAGGAGCAGGTGATGCAGATCGCCCAGGCGGTGGCCGGCTACTCATTGGGACAGGCGGATCTGCTGCGCAAGGCGATGGGCAAGAAAGACGCGGCGGTCATGGCCGCGGAGCGCGGCAAGTTCGTCGACGGCGCGGTGGCCAACGGCTACGACAAGAAGAAGGCGAACGAGATCTTCGACTACATCGAGCCGTTCGCTCGCTACGGCTTCAACAAGTCGCATTCCGTCGCCTACGCGCTGGTCGCGTATCAGACCGCCTGGCTGAAAGTGCACCATCCGCGGCACTTCATGGCCGCCCTCATCAGCTCCGAGATGGACCGGACGGACAACGTCGTGAAGTTCATCCAGGAAGCGGGGCAGATGGGGATCAAGGTGCTGCCTCCGGACGTGAACGAGTCGAACATGTTCTTCACCGTCGTCGGGCCGAACATCCGTTTCGGCCTCGGCGCGGTGAAAGGGGTCGGCACGAGCGCCATCGAGTCGGTGCTCGAGGCCCGGCGGCGCATCGGCCGCTTCACCTCGCTGCTCCAGTTCTGCGAGGAGGTCGACCTCCGCGCCTGCAACAAGAAGGTGCTGGAGGCGCTGATCAAATCCGGCTCGTTCGATTTTCTGAAGACGCCGCGCAAGGTGCTGTTCGAGCAACTCGAGCCGACCGCCGACTCGGCCCAGCGGGCGAAGGAAGAGAAGGAGCGCGGCCAGTCGTCGCTCTTCGGAGGTCAGTCCCTCTCCCCGCGCGGCGGGGAGAGGGTGCCCGAAGGGCGGGTGAGGGGCGCCGAGTGGCCCGACGACGAGCTCCTCAAGTACGAGAAGGAAACCCTCGGCTTCTACGTCAGCGGACATCCGCTCAATCGTTATGCCGACGATCTGAAGCAGTTTGCGAACGCCAGCACGGAGACGTTGTACCGGTACGTCGACGAGGTGGTGAACATCGGCGGCATCGTGTCCCAGATCAAGAAGTCGAAGATCAAGAAGGGGCCGAACGAGGGGAAGCTGATGGCCAAGTTCGTCCTCGACGACCAGTTCGGCTCCGTCGACGTGGTGGTCTTCAGCGACCTCTACGCCAAGTACGCGCGGTGGCTGGAGAACGGCGTCGCGGTGCTGCTCACCGCCGCGGTGAAGGACACCGGCGGGATGGCCGCGGGGCGGAGCGCGTCGCTCCAGTCGGCCGAACAGTCGGCGCAGCACATCGACGACGAGTACGGCGGACACCCCGAGCATCGCGCGCGCGTCTCGGCGTACGAGATCCGCTTCGATGACGTGGAAGAGGACGACCGCGACCCGAAGGAGATCGAGCGCGAAAAGTACGGCGACGGGAAGGACAACTTCGGCCTCTTCGGCGCCGCCCCCCCACCTGTCATCCTGAGCCCCGAAGAGGGCGAAGGATCCGCACCTTCAGGCGCGGCGCCTGAGCGGTACGGATCCTTCGGCGTCTCCGCGCCTCAGGATGACACGAGTGCTGACGACGCCTTCAACGAAGCGGCGGCGACCATCGAGGAGCCGACCTTCGCCGCCCACGCGGCGGCCTTCTCCGAGACGCCCATCACGCCCGAGCTCAACGCGCTGGAGATCGTGCCGCTGGACGGCATCCGGGAGAAGAAGGTGAAGGAGATCACCCTGGAGGTGCCGTATCCGCGCATGTCCGAGGACACCGTGCGCAAGATCCGGGAGATCTTCGAGGACCACGCCGGCGAGATCCCGGTCAGCGTGATGATCGTCGAGCTGCCGGAGGAGATCGCCGCCAACAACAACGGACGCCCCGAGTTGCGCCTCAAGCTCAACCACCACTTCCGCGTCCAGCCGGGGCCGGCGCTCAGCGCCGCTCTGCAGCAGGTCCACGCCAGCGCCCGATACGTTTTTTAGGAGATGCCGATGCCCGACCAGAACTACGCCAGCCACCGAGCCTACGACCCGAAGTACCACTTCATCGCCGTCCCCATCCTGGCCATCAACGTCCTCGTGGCGCTCTACTTCGCGTATCGCTCGCAGCGGCCGGTGGCCTACTGGAGCGCGGCCGTCGCGCTGGCTCTCGTGCTCCTCGCGATCAGCGTCCGGGCCTGGGCCACCCGGCTGCAGGACCGCATCATCCGGCTGGAGGAGCAGCTCCGGCTGCAGCGCGTCCTCCCCGAGGACCTGCGCTCGCGCGTCGGGGAGCTGACCACCGGCCAACTGGTCAGCCTCCGCTTCTGCGACGACGCGGAGGTGCCGGAACTGACCCGGGCGGTGCTGGCGGGGGAGCTGCGCGGGCGGGAGGACATCAAGAAGCGCATCGCCGCCTGGCGTGCGGATCATCACAGGGTCTGATCGCTGAGGCTGTTATACTCGTTTCCCTGTGACAAATAACCTCGTGCGCGCCGCCCTCCGAGGGACGCTCGTCCTGCTCCTTCTCGCCGCCTCTTCGGCGCAGGCGGCGGAGTGCGTCTCGTCGATCAAGCAGATCTCGGACTTCTTCACCACGCCAAACCGCGCCGCCGGACCGATCGTCTGGACAGGCACGCTCCTTGGCGTGGTCAAGAACGAGACCACGCCGCCCCGCCCCATCTACTTCTCCGCCTTCGACGAGAACCTCAACCAGGTGATCGGCGACAAGCTCGTCGCCACCAGCTCCCGCGAGGGGGCCTTCCGCGTCTTCTGGAACGGCAGCGGCTTCGGCGTCTTCTTCTTCGAGCCGGGCGGGCAGTTGATGCTCCAACGCCTGACGTCCGGCGGCGACACGATCGGCGCCGCCGTGCCGGTCGGTATCCTGGCCACCTTCCCCGACCAGGAGGCGGACGTCACGTGGGACCCGACTCGCAGCGCGTACATCGCCGTGCATACCATCACCCAGGGGGCGAGCGTCGGCTTCTGGATCACTCTCATCGGCATCGACGGCACGACGCTCTCCGACGACCGGCTCACGTTTGAGCTCAGCGCCCCCTCGGAGCCGCGCGTGGCCGTGGCCGCGGACGGGACGATCGCCATCATCCGCCATCAGCGCGAGGCGAGCGACGCGCTCCGCCTGTCCGTCCTCGACGCGAACCGTGTGGTCTCCGCCTTCACCGACCTCTCCGCGAATGCGCGCCTCCCGGTGCTCGCCTCGAACGGGACGGGCTTCGCCGCCGTCTGGCAGTCGGCCATCGCCGGCGGCACGGAGCTCCGCTGGGCGCGCGTCGATACGAGGGCGCGGGTGATCCTCCCCGAGACGCGCCTGGTCAGCGGCCGCGGCACGGACGTCGCGCCGGTCTCGCTCATCTGGAACCCGAACGGCTCGGAGTGGGCCCTCTCGTATCTCGACTCTCCGCTTGGTTTCGCGGAGTTCCCGGGCGACTTCCGCCTCCGCCGCTTCACCACCGCCGGCGCGCTGATCAGCGACACGGTCTTCTCGTCCGATCCCTCGCGCATCTCCATCGGCTCGCGCTATCCGTTCGTCTGGACGGGCAGCGCCTACATCACCACCGCGGAGCGCTTCGTCCCCAACCAGGGAAGCATCTCCTTCCTGGAGAAGCACTGCACGCTCGCCGCGACGGCGTCCGCCAGCGCCCCGGCCGTGATCGCCACCGCCCCGGTGACGTTCAACGCCACGGCGACGGGCGGCACCGCGCCGTACTCGTTCATCTGGGACTTCGGCGATCTCTCGGAGAAGCGGACGGAGGCGACGGTGCAGCACGCCTACATCCGCCCCGGCACCTACACCGTGACGCTCACCGCCACGGACGCCGCCGGCGCGACGTCGGTGTCGACGGTGGTGGTGACGGTGTACTTCCCGAAGCGGCGGCCGGTGGGCCGCTGACGATCAGGCGTCCTGTCCGCCGCCCCCCGCTGTGACCTGCGCGTGGTTGATGACCGCCACGAGCAGCACGCCTCCGATGATGTTCCCGATCAGCGTCGGCGCGAAGAAGGCGCCGGCGAAGTCGCCCCATGACCGCTCGCCCGCGAATACGAGGAAGGCGGCGTCGACGGAGCCGGCGATGATGTGGCTGAAGTGGGCCAGGCCGACGACGTAGGTCAGCAGCCCGATGACCCACACCCGCGCCGACTCGGCGAACGGCAGCAGCCATACCATCAATGCGATCAGCCAGCCGGCGAAGATCCCCCGCAACAGGGTCACGCCGAAGGAGGCCTGGTACGCGTGCCGCGCGCCGCTGCGCATCGCCTCCCACACTTCGCCATTCACCGCCTCGCTCCTGGCCAGCACGTAGGCCACCACGATCGCCCCGATGACGTTCGCCGCGAGCACGACCCCCCAAACGCGCGCAACGTTGGCGAAGGTCTTCAAACGCGGGCGCGACAGGAACGGCAGGACGACGGTGAGAGTGTTCTCGGTGAACAACTGCTGCCGCCCGAGGACGACGATGATGAACCCGATCGGATAGCCGAGGGCGGTAACGAGCGGATGCCACTTCGCGCCGTCCGTCGTATGCGCGTGCAACAGCGCGGTGGTGATGAAGGAGAAGCCCATCGACAAGCCCGCCGCCAGCGCCGACCAGAAGAGCGCCGCCGAAGGCCGCTCGAGCTCACTCTCCCCCTCGGTGCAGATGGCGTGATATACGACCGCGCCGGTAGGGGCGGTGCGCTGCTGCGCCTCCTGCTTTTCGTCGTCGTCCTCCGCCATTTACATGAGACTCACCCGATCCCCAACACGGATCGTGCCACGTCGCACCACGGTTGCGTACACGCCTGCATAGTTGTTGTTGAGGCGCACGACGGTCTTCATGACGCGCGGATCCTGTATCGCCGTCTCGGGGTCGAAGTTGACCATCACGCAACGCTCGTCGCGCAGCGTTACGCTCACGGCGGGCGGCGAATCGCTCTCGCCGAATACCAGCGTCCGGCCGACCCATGCATCCTCGAGCAGCGGGTCGTTGCACTCCGTCTCGAGCACGATGTTGGCTCGAAAGCGCCGCCGATCGAGCTCGACCCCCGCCTCCCGCCCAATCCCTGCAATCGTGGCCAGAGCGATGATGGAGACCGCGCCCTCGTCGAAGATTCCATGCTTGAGCTTCATCAACTCGACCGCACTCCCGAACCGCCCGCTTATCTCATCCGTCAACTCGTCGCTTCCGATCTCGACGTGCGACCCGGCCGGCGTGCGCACATGAGTCGGCAGCGGCTCGCCGGTGCTCTCGTCCACCCCGAGGGGATGGTACAGAATGAGCTGCGGCACGCGGCTCGCCGTCAGCCACGGAAACCCGCTATGGTCCCCCACCCGCCGAAACGCGAACCGCCGATCCCCGTCGAGCCCATGCCACCCAAGGACGGCGGACGCTGTCGCAGTGCCAGCCATCGACTTCACCGGATACCGCACGATCTCGCAGACACGGCCGATTGGAATCATGACGGCGGTCACTATACGGCACGTCATGGCGGCCGAACCGATCCCGGCTCAATGGAACGCTATTCCCTGCCCGACTCATGATTTCACGGTGATGATTTGCCGGCCTGTGTGTTTGCTCGGCAACCTCTCGCGCACAGTAAATCTCCCGCCGACACGCTGGCAATGAAGTACGCAGCTCGGCTGCCGGGCCGGAGCCGGGCCGTGCCAGCTTCACACCACCTAAGTTGCGCCAGGAGGCCGCGAGATCGACGCGTACACAGCACGAACTCGGTGCAATGCTCCGTCTATAATTCGTTCTGCATAGCGTGGAGTGGTCTCGAGCATGTGTGCGATCTCTGCAACAGTTCTGCCTTCGAAGTAGTGCATTACTAGCGCATTCCGATGTCTCGGCTCCAAGTACTCAAGCGCTCGACGAATCGTCAGGGTCATGATCAACCGATCAGCGAGACCTGACGATGCCGGATCAACACGATCATTGAAGTCTTCCGGTAGTGATTCGGTCCGACCCTGCGTCCGCCAGTAATGGCGACTAGCGTTACATGCCGCTGCAACCAACCACGCCCGAGGGTTAGCGATTTGCGTCTTCATTTCGGCAAAAGCAGCGAAAACCTCCTGAATTAGTGCTTCCGCGTCAACGTCTGGAATTCTGAACTTTCTACACGTCACGTACAGTAGCAGCGTGCGATGCTGTAAATAGAGGGCCTCGAGCTCCTTCTCTTTTGTCGCACGGCGGTGAATTGATGTTAGTTCCTCGACAGCTCTCAAAGGAGGTCGTGATGACGTTGGGCGCTCCGGAGGCGCTGCGGTCAAAATCGCGCCGCCAGATGCTAAGGCCACGGTCTGTGGTATTGCATCAAGTATGTCCTCTAGCTGGCGCCTTTGCGGAGGCAGCAAGTCCTCTCCAGCCAACAGCTCACGCGCTACTCGCTCAGCGTCTGAATACCGGGAGGCGCGATACCACAAGCTTGCGAGACTGACCCCCAAGATACCAATAGTTCGACGCTTGTCGCGTGGAATCAACGCCAGCGCTTTAGCCTCTAGTTCGGCTGCTCCAATGTAATATTCCTCGGCACGCTCAACCTCACCGGCCGCCAAATACCTATCGGCTGCGTCAACAAGTTTCTGCGCCTCCTCGTGCTCGGCTGGTATCATTGAACCACCTTTATAATGATGCGGAAAGCGCCAAACGACACAACGCAGGCGAGTGAAGGGTCGCCCACTCTATAAACCTGCGCTGCCTTGTTTTTGATGCGCTCATTAACTCGTCCGGAGGCGGAAGAGGACGTTCCCGAGACTTCTAGTCTGAATGCATTTTCTAGGTAGTCACTCTCTCCGGGCCTAGCAACGTAGTAATCTGCACCTGAAAGTGTGCTGGTGCGGGCCACAGCGACCAAGCCGAATTCCACCTCAACCGCTGCCAGCGCAAGACCATACGCGGCAGCCGCCGTTCGATCGATATCATTGGCCCAAGCTCGCCTTTGTCGGATGCTAGGTGAGCTCCAATCGAGAATGCGGGTTCTTGCGGCATCACGTGCCCAGACGACGAACGGTGTCGGTGGTGAGCAAGTCTCCGCCAGCGAGACAGCGGCAGCCTCTTCATATCCAAAACTGAGCGCGCGAGTAAGCCCGGAATGCCGACGGTACAGATCTCGGATCCGAGGAAGCCGATCTAGCGGGGCCGCATCACGGCGAAGCATCATGCGCATCTTACTCCGGTCTGTCGTACCCCGCGTCAACCTGACGGATCTCACGATAAGCTGCAGCGCCGGGGCCGCGTGCCGAAGCCGAGCGGCACGTCGGCTGCACGTTCGTGCCGTGGCCAGCGGCGCGAGAGGAATGGCAGACGGCGTGCCGCCGTCCGATTCCGCCATGCCCGAGGGGCTTCAGCCCCGGATCGAAGCCGGGCGCTGCCAGCTTCATCGTGAAGTTAGGCGGCTGTGTCTCTTACGCGGTATTGTTAGTGTAGGATGGCACACTCATACATTCTGGAGCGCTTGGCGAATGGGGTCGCGGCGTGGAATAAATGGCGCCAGACGAGTGGATACTTCACAATCGATCTCTCGAATATAAGCCTAATTAACGGCAATTTCGACGGGATCGACCTACGCGACGCCGATATCGCTGGAAGTGATCTTACCGCCTGCTCGTTACGGCGTGCGAACCTCCTAAATGCTCGATTAAATGGGGCCAATCTTTCTAGAGCGACTTTGACGAACGCCACCCTCGACGGCGCAATCCTTGATGATTGTCGCGCCACACACGCAAACCTCAGCGATATGGCGATGCGACCGACGCCCGATGACATAGCGCGGCGCGGTCGCATACCCTCCGCGAAGAGAGCGGTGTTACAGAACGCAATACTGACGCGATCGCTAATCGAACGTGCGGATCTTACCGATGCGGATTTGAGCGGCGCACATTTAGCCGCTACGGTTATCGATGGGTGCGTATTGCGAGGTACCAATCTACGCGGCGCAATTTTTGGACAGACAAGGTTGGCGAACGTCGATCTAAGTGTGGCGAACGGAATCGATCAAATCGAACATTCTGGCCCGTCTATAATTGACTTCACCGCGCTGCGGCTGTCTCACGGCAACCTTTCATCACATTTCTTGCGTGACTGCGGCCTAAGTGATCCGGAGATAATCTTCGCACAGCTCTACGACACCTCGCTATCAGCTGGTGCCGTGACAGATTTGCTCTACGATCTAGATCGGAAAATCGGCTCAATGCCGATCCAGATCTCGCCGGTATTTATCTCATACTCACGTTCTGATTCATCGTTCGTGGAAAGACTCGAAGGTGAGTTTCGGCGACGTGGCATAAGATATTGGCGCGATGTGCATGACTTAACTGCTGGACGTCTAGATCGCCAGATTGGCGACGCGCTCCGCCTGAACCCGACCGTCTTGTTAGTGCTGTCCATGGCTTCGATCCACAGCGACTGGGTCGAGTGGGAAGCGGCAGAAGCCAGAAAGCTGGAGAAAGAGTTGGGGCGTGACGTGCTGTGTCCGCTAGCACTTGATGACGCCTGGGAGACAGCGGCTTGGTCTGGCCCACTGGCTCATCAAATTCGCAATTACAATGTCCTGAACTTTTCTTCTTGGCTGGACGATAGATCTTTCAGGGTTCAAGCTGAAAAACTTATGCGCGGACTTAAGAGATACTATAGCTAGCACCTTTGACCGCCTAACTACTAATTCGGCGGCGCGCTACGGTTCGATGCGGAGAGGGCATTGTAGGCGAAGCCCACCTTGAGTATGGCCGTTATCTGCTTGTGCCGAGAGAGTTTGGCTATGGGGGTGGTTGTAGCTTCGTGTATATCGCGGTTGTAC
>DATEOX010000042.1:0-2007 GCA_035273585.1 Thermoanaerobaculia bacterium | reverse complement strand
GAAGGGTGAGACCGAGCTGACGCCGGAGGAGCGGTTGCTCCGCGCGATCTTCGGTGAGAAGGCGCGCGAGGTCCGCGACACGTCGCTGAAGGTGCCGCACGGTGAGTCCGGCAAGGTCATCGGCATTCGCGTGTTCTCGCGTGAGGACGACGACGAGCTGCCTGCCGGTGTCAACGAGCTGGTCCGCGTCTACGTCGCGCAGAAGCGCAAGATCTCCGACGGCGACAAGCTGGCCGGGCGCCACGGCAACAAGGGCGTCATCGGCAAGATCCTCGCCGTTGAGGACATGCCGTTCCTGCCCGACGGGACACCGGTCGACATCATCCTGAACACCCACGGTGTGCCGCGACGGATGAACATCGGCCAGATCCTGGAGACCCACCTCGGGTGGGTGGCCAAGGCCGGGTGGAAGATCAACGGCTCGCCGGATTGGGCGAGCAATCTTCCGCAGGAATTGTTGGAGGCCGAGCCGGAGACCATCGTGTCGACGCCCGTGTTCGACGGTGCCCGCGAGGCCGAGCTTCAGGGTCTGCTCTCCTCGACGCTGCCCAACCGCGATGGCGAGACGCTCGTCAACGGGGACGGCAAGGCGATGCTGTTCGACGGCCGTAGTGGCGAACCGTTCCCGTACCCGGTGACGGTCGGCTACATGTACATCCTCAAGCTGCACCACCTGGTGGACGACAAGATCCACGCCCGCTCCACTGGCCCGTACTCGATGATCACCCAGCAGCCGCTGGGCGGTAAGGCGCAGTTCGGTGGTCAGCGGTTCGGCGAGATGGAGTGCTGGGCCATGCAGGCCTACGGCGCGGCGTACACGCTGCAGGAGCTGTTGACCATCAAGTCCGACGACACCGTCGGGCGGGTCAAGGTGTACGAGGCGATCGTCAAGGGCGAGAACATCCCCGAGCCGGGCATCCCCGAGTCGTTCAAGGTGCTGCTCAAGGAGCTGCAGTCGCTGTGCCTGAACGTCGAGGTGCTGTCTTCCGACGGCGCGGCGATCGAGATGCGCGACGGCGACGACGAGGACCTGGAGCGCGCTGCCGCGAACCTGGGAATCAACTTGTCGCGCAACGAATCTGCATCCGTAGAAGACCTAGCGTGATTTGGCGATTTTCGTTTACTAATCCCGAAAGGGGAAAGGGAGTTACGTGCTAGACGTCAACTTCTTCGATGAACTCCGCATCGGCCTGGCCACCGCGGACGACATCCGCAACTGGTCCTTCGGCGAGGTCAAGAAGCCGGAGACCATCAACTACCGCACATTGAAGCCGGAGAAGGACGGCCTGTTCTGCGAGAAGATCTTCGGGCCGACTCGCGACTGGGAGTGCTACTGCGGCAAGTACAAGCGCGTCCGCTTCAAGGGCATCATCTGCGAGCGCTGCGGCGTCGAGGTGACCCGGGCCAAGGTTCGTCGTGAGCGGATGGGCCACATCGAGCTGGCCGCGCCCGTCACGCACATCTGGTACTTCAAGGGTGTGCCGTCGCGTCTGGGCTACCTGCTCGACCTGGCGCCAAAGGATCTCGAGAAGATCATCTATTTCGCGGCCTACGTCATCACCGGCGTGGACAACGAGATGAGGCACAACGAGCTCTCGACGCTCGAGGCCGAGATGGCCGTCGAGCGCAAGGCGGTCGAGGATCAGCGTGATGCCGATCTCGAGGCTCGTGCTCAGAAGCTCGAGGCAGACCTCAAGGAGCTCGAGGAAGAGGGTGCCAAGTCCGACGTGCGCCGCAAGGTGCGCGACGGTGGCGAGCGCGAGATGCGTCAGCTCCGCGACCGTGCCCAGCGTGAGCTGGACCGGCTCGAGGAAATCTGGAGCACCTTCACCAAGCTGGCGCCCAAGCAGCTGATCGTCGACGAGGTGCTCTACCGCGAGCTCGTCGACCGCTACGGCGAGTACTTCGAAGGCGCCATGGGCGCGGAGTCGATCAAGAAGCTCATCGAGACCTTCGACATCGACGCCGAGGCCGAGTCGCTGCGCGACGTCATCCGTAACGGCAAGG
>DATEOX010000041.1:0-7410 GCA_035273585.1 Thermoanaerobaculia bacterium | reverse complement strand
GGTCGAGCTGGCCATGCGCCAGTCGGTGCACGGCGGCAACCTGAAGGCGGCGCTGTGCGACCTCACCGAGGCGGCCGCCGCCACGCTCGACGTCGACCGGGTCGGCGTCTGGTTCTACACGCCCGACCGGCAGGCCATCCGCTGCGTGGAGCTGTTCGAGCGCGCCAGCGGCCGGCACACGGCGGGCATCGAGCTCGCGGCGGCCGAGCATCCCGGCTACTTCGCCGCGCTGGAGCAGGAGCGGACCATCTCCGCCCACGATGCGCGCCGCGACCCGCGCACCTCCGGCTTCAACGACGGCTACCTCGTCCCCCTCGGCATCACCTCCATGCTCGACGCGCCGATCCGCCGTCTGGGCTTGATGAGCGGCGTGGTTTGCCACGAGCACGTCGGCGCGCAGCGCTGGTGGACGGCCGAGGACGAGAGCTTCGCCAGCTCCATCGCCGAGCTGGCCGCGGCGGCGATGGACGCTTCCGAGCGCCGCGAGACGCAGGAGTCGCTCCGCCGCCGGGCGGACTTCGAGCGCCTCGTCTCCGGCATCTCCACGCATTTCATCAACGTCGGCTCGGAGGAAGTGGATGCCGGCATCGACGACGCGCTGGCCGCCGTCGGCAAGTTCACCGGCGCCGACCGCGCGCACGTGGTCCTGCTCAGCGACGACTGGATGTCCGGCAGCATGACCCACGAGTGGCACACCGAGGGCGCCGGGCCGCGCAAGCAGCTCCTGCGCAACGTGCCGACCGCGGACTTCCCCTGGACCCTCGGGACGCTCAGCTCCGGGGCGAACATCCTGATCGGCAGGCTGGAGGACATCCCGCCCGACGCCGTGGCCGAGCGCCGCCTGCACGAGAGCTTCGGCACGAAATCCGGACTGGCCGTGCCGCTGATCGTCAACCGCGCGCTGGTCGGCTTCCTCGGCATCAACTACATGCGCCGGGAGCACGGCTGGCCGGAAGATGCGGTCGCCCTGCTGCGCATCGTGGGCGAGATCTTCATCAGCGCGCTGGAGCGGATGCGCGCCGTCCGCGCCCTCCGCGCCAGCGAGCGGCGGCACCGCCTCCTCTTCGAGCGCAACCTGGCCGGCGTCTACAACAGCGCGCCCGACGGCCGCATCTTCGACTGCAACGACGCGCTCGCGCACATGCTCGGCTACGACTCGCGCGAGGAGTTGATGCGGCACAACGCGCGCGACCTCTACGTCGATCCGCTGCAGCGCGACCGCTTCGCCGAGCTGGTGCGCGAGCGGCGCTCGGTGGCGAACCTCGAGCTCTGCCTGCGCGGCAAGCACGGCCGGCAGGTGTGGCTGCTCGAGTCGGTGCACGTCGTGCCCGGGGCGGATGGCGGGGAGGTGTTCGAGGGAACGGTCATCGACATCACCGACCGCAAGCTGGCCGAGGACGCGCTGCGGGAGAGCGAGGGGCGCTACCGCCTCATGGCCGAGAACTCCACGGACATGATCACGCGCACGACCTACAGGGGCATCCTGCTCTACGCCTCGGATGCGGTCCGCCGCCACCTCGGCTACGACCCGGCGGCGATGGTCGGCCACTCGATGTACGAGTTCATCCTGGAGCGCGACCACGAGAGCGTACGCAAAGCAACGGAGCAGCTCCCGGCCACCTTCTGCTACCGCGCGCAGCGGCAGGACGGCACGCCGGTCTGGTTCGAGACCACCAGCCGGGCCATCATCAATCCCGAGACGGGTCGCATCGACGAGATCGTCTCCGTCTCGCGCGACATCACTGACCGCCGCGCGGCCGAGGAGCAAATCGAGTATCAGGCGTACCACGACGCGCTGACCGGGTTGCCCAACCGCGCCCTCTTCCGCGACCGGCTGACCGTCGCCCTCGCGCATGCGAAGCGCCTGGAGGGGTCGCTGGCCGTGATGTTCCTCGACCTCGACAGCTTCAAGCTCGTGAACGACACCCTCGGCCACTCCCTCGGCGACGAGCTGCTGAAGGTGATCGCCGGCCGGCTGCTGTCCGTGCTGCGCGAGGAGGACACCATCGCTCGGATGGGCGGCGACGAGTTCACCGTGCTGATCAGCGACCTCCGCTCGCCGGACCACGCGGCGAAGATCGCCCAGAAGCTGCTGGAGACGATCGTCCAGCCGGCGCGCATCGAGGGCCACGAGCTGTTCATCACGACGTCGATCGGCATCGCGCTCTATCCGAGCGACGGCGACACGGCCGAGGCGCTGCTAAAGAACGCGGACAACGCGATGTACCGGGCCAAGGAGGCGGGGCGCAACTCGTACCAGCTCTGCACCGCGTCGATGAACAGCCGCGCGCTGGAGCGCCTCTCGGTGGAGAACGCGCTGCGACGTGCACTGGAGCGGGAGGAACTGGTGCTGCACTACCAGCCGCAACTCCGCCTCGACACGCGGCAGGTGGTGGGGATGGAGGCGCTGCTGCGCTGGAACCGGCCGGGCCACGGGCTCGTCTCGCCGGCGACGTTCATCCCGATTGCCGAGGAGACGCGGCTCATCGTGCCGATGGGGGAGTGGGTGGTGCGGGAGGCCTGCCGCCGGGCGGTGGCCACGCCGGGCGTGCGGATGGCGGTGAACCTCTCCCCGCGCGAGTTCCAGCACTCCGACCTGCGCAAGATGATCGCTGCCGCGCTGGAGGAGTCAGGCCTCGACCCGCACCTGCTGGAGATCGAGATCACGGAGAGCACGGCCATGCTGAACACGGAGCGGACGCTGACCACGCTCCGCGGCCTGCGGGCGATGGGCGTGCGCATCGCCATCGACGACTTCGGCACCGGCCACTCATCGCTGAACTACCTGCGCAGCTTCCCCATCGACAGCGTGAAGATCGACCAGGCCTTCGTGCACGAGGTGGACAAGAGCCCCAGCGACCGGGCCATCGTTTCGGCCATCATCACCATGGCCCACGGCCTCGGCCTCCGCGTGACGGCCGAGGGCGTGGAGACCGAGGCCCAGGCGCAGTTCCTCGCCGAGGCGGGTTGCGAGGAAGTGCAGGGGTTTTTGTTCGGGCGGCCGGGGTAGTGCCGTTGGCCGCGTGCTTTCGGCGAGGTATCCTACCTTTGGCCATGCTTCCGAGGCAGATCGTCCATTCCGACCCGGATATCCTTGGTGGCACGCCTGTTTTCGTCGGAACGCGGGTACCGGTCGACGCGCTGATCGACTTCCTGGAAGGCGGTGAGACAGTCGAAGCCTTTCTGGAGAACTACCCCGGCGTCTCGCGCGAGCAGGTGTTCGCGTTCCTGGAAGAGGCGAGCCGCGCATTGCTCGCGGAGATCGCTTGAAGCGCGTGCTGTTCGACGAGAACCTGCCCAAAGTTACTTCGCCGTAAGCTTCCTGAATTCGAGATACGAACCGTGCAGGAAGAGGGTTGGGGCGCGTTCAAGAACGGTGAGCTCCTGCGGCGTGCCGAGGGCCGGTTCGATGTGTTGCTCACCGCTGATCGCAGGATGCAATACCAGCAGAAACTGCCGGCCTTTGGAATCGGAGTGGTGATCATCGTTACGCCACGCCTTCAGCTTCAAGTACTCGAGCGCGCAATCGACCCGTTGAGAGAAGCGATTCGCCTCGTCGCTTTTGGCGAGGTGATCCGCGTCTCAGTACCGACCTGACTTCATGCCTCTCGGCCGTCCGCCCGCCTTTCCCCCTCCCCGCCATCTTTTCGCCACGAACCGCCATTACACTTCACCGCCATGAAGCGTATTGCGGTCGTCCTCCTCCTGATTGCTGCGGCAGCGCAGGGACAGAACAACAAGCTCACCATCGTCTCCGCCGGGCCGGTCGGTGAGGTCGCCAAGCTGGCCGAGGCGAACGAAGTCCGGGTCGTCTTCTCCGAGCCGATGGTCGTGGTGGGGAAGATCCCGCAGAACGTGAATCCGCCATGGTTTCACATCGATCCGGCGGTGCAGGGCGGCTTCCGGTGGTCGGGGACGACGACGCTGATCTTCACCCCCTCGAAGCCGCTGCCGTTCGCTACGAAGTTCACCGTGCGCATCGATCCGAGCGCCACGTCGGTGGCGGGCAACAAGCTCGATCAGGCGTACGAGTTCAGCTTCATCACGCCGACCATCCGTCTGCGGAGCGTCGACTGGTACCGCAAGGGCGGCTTCGACTCGCCGATCGTCATCGCCCTGCGTTTCAACCAGCCGGTCGAGGCGGCGACCGTCGTGCAGCACCTGCAACTGCGCACCCTCGCGCACGACTTCACCGCGCCCACCATCCCCGAGGAAGGGCGGAAGCGTCTGCAGAAGCTCGAGCCGCAAGGGCTGCAGGCCTTCGCGGCGAAAGTGGCGAAGGCGCAGCAGGCGGCCTCCTCGAATGGCCAGCCGGTCCTCTCCTTCATCGCCGCCGACTGGGACAAGAAGCGCTTCAAGCCCGGCAAAGACCTGGTGGTCATCGAGACCAAGCCCGGCGTCCTGCCGGACACCAACCTGCAGGTCTACCTGGACAGCCAGTTGGCCAAGGCGGATACCGTCCGTGTCGGGAGCGAGCAGCAGTTCACCATCGAGCTCGGGCCGACGCTCTTCGTCGACAACATCGACTGCGTGGAGGCGTGCGACCCCGAGTCGCGCAACTACGTCAACCTCCGCACGCGGATCGGCGCCGACTTCGACAAGCTGCGCAAGGCCGTCACCGTCACGGACGTCACCGATCCGGCCAAGGAAGTCGTGCTCCAGCCGCAGGAGGTCGCCGAGCGGGAGTCGAACAACGCCTGGGGTTTCAGCCTCGACGAGCTCGGCTACTCCGTCATCCCCGCCCACAACTACGCCATCCGCATCGACCCGTCGCTGGAGACCGCCGACGGCCAGAAGCTCGGCTACACGTACATGGCGGTCGTCGAGTACTGGCACCGCACCGCATTCACCAGCTTCGGCGACGGCCACGGCGTCTGGGAGGCGACCGGCGGCCCGCTGCTGCCGTTCCACGCCCGCAACTTCCGCAGCGTGAAGCAGTGGCTCGCGCCGCTGAAGATCGAGGACCTGATGCCGACCACCCTCGTCTTCGAAGAGAAGGGCGCCGTCGAGACGCCGCCGGGCGTGCAGCCGACCGAGCGCAAGCTGACGCCGGCCGTCGACAAGATCCAGTCCTACGGCTTCAACCTCAAGCCGGCCATCGGCGACGACAATCTGGGCCTGGTCTGGGCCGCGGTGCAGGAAGGGGAGCCGCTGCCGAAGTCGCGCCCGGCCGGCGAGCCGAACCAGATCCGCTCCACTCTCGTGCAGGCCACGAACCTCGGCATCACGGTTAAGGACTCGCCGCAGAACACGCTGGTGATGGTCACCCGCCTCGAGGACGCCAAGCCGGTCGCCGGCGCCACGGTCACGATCCGCACCCGCGACAACAAGGTCTTCTGGAGCGGCACGACCGACGCGCGGGGCATCGCCATCGCCCCGAACACCGACATCCGCCGCGACGACAAGCGCAAGACGGACGACGCCGAGTACGACGACTCCTGGCAGGCGCTGAGCCAGGTCCGCTTCCTGGTCACGGCGGAGAAGGACGGCGACGTCGCCTACGTCGTCAGCAACTGGAACGAAGGCATCCAGCCGTGGGACTTCGGCACGTACTTTTCGCTGGCCGAGGCCACGCCGATGCTGCGCGGGACGGTCTTCACCGACCGCGGCGTGTACAAGCTGGGCGAGGAAGTGCACGTCAAGGCGGTCATCCGCAGCGACACGCCGGAGGGCATGAAGCTGCTGCCGGCCGGCACGAACATCAACGTCGAGCTGCACGATAGCCACGACAAGGTCATCGACAAACGCGCGGTGCCGCTCAACGAATGGTCGAGCGCGGAGTGGACGGTGCGCGTCCCAGAGGAAGGCGCGCTGGGCAACTACTTCTTCACGGCCAGCGTCGCCGGGCAGCGGCTGAACATCATGCGCAGCTTCCTCGTCGCCGCCTACCGCCGCCCCGACTTCCGCGTCGACGTGACCCTCGGCCCGGCCGCGCCCGTGGCCGGCGCGAAGCTCGACGGCAAAATCGTCGGCCGCTATCTCTTCGGCGGCGCGATGGGTGGGCAGAAGGTGCGCTGGACGTACTCGAAGACGCCGGCCGCCGACGTGCCGGCGAAGATCCGCAGCAAGTTCCCCGAGGAGCAATGGGTGTTCCTCGGTTGGGACGAGGTCCAGCAGCAGGGGACGACGCAGATCCAGCAGAAGGAGGAGAAGCTCAACGCGCAGGGCGAGCTGAAGCTCTCGCTGGCGACGAACAAGGAGGACGGCTGGCCGTTCGACTACTCGTTGGAAGGGGAGGTGACCGACGTCTCCCGCCAGGCCATCGCCAACCGCACGTCTCTGCGCGTCCATCCCGCGCCGTGGTACATCGGCCTGAACCAGCCGCCGTACTTTGCAGATACATCGAAAGGCTTCGACACGCAGGTGATCGCCGCCTCGCTGGACGGCGTCGCCACGCCCGGCGTGGAGGTCAAGGTCGAGCTCTTCCAGTTGCAGTGGGTCAGCTCCCGCAAGTCCGAGGGGGGCGACTTCTACGAGTGGGAAGGGGAGATCAAGCGCGTGCCGGCCGGCAACTGGACCGTCACCACGGCCGCGGGTCCCGCGCCGCTGCACGTGCCGATCGCGAACGGCGGCGAGTACGAGCTGGTCGCATCGGCGAACGATGCCGCGGGTCACTCCACGCGCACCCGCGTCTCGTTCTACGCCGTCGGCGCCGGCTACACGGCCTGGGAGCGCTACGACCACAACCGCATCGACCTCGTGCCGGAGAAGAAGCTCTACAAGCCGGGCGACACGGCGCGCATCCTGGTCAAGTCGCCGTGGGAGAAGGCGACCGCATTGCTGACCACCGAGCGCGAAGGCGTCCGCACCTCGCGGCCGTTCGAGCTGACCTCGACGCAGCAGACCATCACCGTGCCGGTCACGGACAAGGACATCCCGAACGTCTTCGTCTCCGTGCTGCTCCTCAAGGGCCGGACGAAGGAAGGGAGCGCCGACGCCGCCGATCCGGGCAAGCCGGCCTTCCGCCTCGGGTACACGGAGCTGAAGGTCGAGGACGCGTCGAAGCGGCTGAAGGTGGATGTGAAGGCCGATCGCGACGAGTTCCGCCCCGCGGCGAAGGCGAAGATCGACGTCACGGTGAAGGACGTGCAGGCGAAGCCGGTGCGCTCCGAGGTCACGCTGTGGGCCGTCGATTACGGCGTGCTGTCGCTCACCGGGTACCAGACACCGGACGTGATGCCGTCGGTCTGGATCGAGAAGGCGCTGCAGGTGGCGACGGAGGACTCGCGGGAGAAGATCGTGAGCCGCCGCGTGCTGACGCCGAAGGGGGCGGATGAGGGCGGTGGCGGCGGACGCGACGCCGGCCCGGGCGTGATGCGCAAGGACTTCCGGGTCCTCGCCTTCTGGCTGGGCTCCATCACCACGGACAAGAACGGCCGCGCGCATTCCGAGGTGACGCTGCCCGAGTCG
>DATEOX010000040.1:0-14187 GCA_035273585.1 Thermoanaerobaculia bacterium | reverse complement strand
ATGTGGAAGTAACCCCTCACCCCCAGCCCCTCTCCCCGCGCGGCGGGGAGAGGGGCGGCCGGAGGCCGGGTGAGGGGCTCTCACAGCTTCAGCACCAGCTTCGTCATGTCGTGCTGGTTCCCGTCCGGATCCGTTCCGTAGCCGGGCTGCACGATGGACTGGAAGCCGAGCTCCTCGAGGGTCTTCACCGCGTCGGCCTCCAGGTCGGAGATGAGCATGCAGCTCAGGTGGCGCAGGCCGGCGTCGCGGCCGATGCGGATCAGTTGGTTGACCATCGTCGTGCCCAGGCCGACGCCGCGGTAGGCGGCATCGAGGAACCAGCGGATGCGGCCCACCATGCGCAGCGGCCCGCCGTGGCGGCGGTGCAGCGTCGCGTCGCCGACGATGTGGTTGCCATCGACGGCCAGGAGCGGGAAGACGTTCGAGTAGTTGATGTTCCGTCCCCAGCTCTCGATCAGCGCGCGGTTGTCGATGGGGTCCCAGGCGAAGCGCCGGTGCTCGGCGGGCAGGTTGTGGAAGAAGGTGTAAAGGGCGTCGACGTCTTTCTCAGTGAAGGGGCGAAGCAGGACGCGGCGGCCGTCCCGAAGTGCGGCCTCCTGCGGATAGCGATGCGGCACGCTGGTTACCTCCGGCGGCGGAGTCTACATCGCCCGTCGCCAGCGGGTCCATCGAGCGGAAGGCCGCCCGCAACTGCTCGTCGGTCAACTTGTCGAGCTGCGGCAGCAAGGGCGCATTTGCGTCCAGCCCCTGGATCTGCGCCGCGTGCGCTTTCATCCACGCCACGAGCCCCTCGGCGATCCGCTTGTTCGCCTTACCGTGCGGCGTCGCGGAGCCGATCTCGCCGCTGATGATCCCGCCGGTGAGCGCCTTCCGCGGCGCCGGCCCGAGCGCGACCTCGGAGAGCTTGGCCCGGAACTCCAGCTCGGGCGAGTCCTTGATCCCATCCTTCTGGTCAATGGCGTGCCGCCCCTCGTGCGCCCAGATGGACGACTCGAAGACGTCGCTACGGACGCGCGCCAGGAAGGCGTCGCGCAACGCGTCACCCGTCAGTCCCTGCCGTTCGAGCGTCGCGAGCAGGGCGTCGCCGTACTGCCGGTCGAGACGCATGGCCAGGCCGGGGAAGTAGCGGATGGGCTGCGTCTTTGCGCGCTCGGCGTCCCGCGCCGTCTCCTCGGCGATCTCTTTGTCGCGCTTCGTCCGCAGCTCCGGATCCGCGGTACGAAGCCAGAGGCGCACCGGCCCGTTGGCGTACATCGGCCGGACCTGGTAGATGACCCCTTCCGCCGACCACCCGCCGTCGCCGCTCCCGCCGTCCGAGCGCCAGCTCGAGTAGCCGTTGGATACGATGCCGTCCAGGGCGATGAAACGGAGCGTGCCGCGCTTGCCGTACTGCGCGACCTCGCGCCTCTCGTCGATGATGCGATGCCCGTAGTGGATGTCGAAGACGCCGCCCGTCTTGCCGAGGTTGATGACCGCGCCGTAGCGGCGACCGAGCTCGTTTGCGAGTTTTTTCTGGTCGTATGCGCCGGGGAGTCGCAGGTCCGTCCATAACGCGCGGCCGGCATCGTCGAGCGCCCTTTGGAACGCTTTGTCATCGCGCTGGCCGACGGCCACGGTGCGGTAGTGCTCGTCCGCGATGTCGTGGATCTTGCGCAGGGCGGCCTCGTAGATCCTGACCTCCGGATCGTTCGTCACGAGCACCGCCTCGGTGAAGAACCTTGCACCGGCCAGCGCCTTGCCGAGCGTTTGCGCGTCGACGGCGGGCGCGTCGCCGTAATACCAGCGCCAGGCCTTTACCGCCGTCGGCATGTCGCCGGTCATCAGCGCCGCATCGAGCAGGAGCCGCGAAGGAGCGAGCGTCGGCCCATCCTTCTCGATCACGCCCTGCAAGGCCGTGATGGCCGCCCGCAACGGCGCCGGGTCCACCTCCCGCCCGCCCAACCGCTCGCGGATCGCCGCCTCGACGTCGATGCCCGCCCGCACCACGATCGCGCGCGAGCGCTGGCTCCGCTCCGCCGCCCTGGCGATCGCCGCATCCGCCGCCCGCCGCGCCGCGGGGAGGTCGCGCACCAGCTCCGCCTCCAGCCGCGCGCGCTCGACCAGCGCGTCCGATGCCGAGTCGCCGTCCGCACGGACGAGAGCCAACGCCCGCCGCCCGCCCGCCGCATCGTGAAACGCGCGCCACTCGATGTTCGCCAAACGGATGGCCGCCTTGTCCCGCCGCGTTGGATCCGCGTCCTTCGCGGCCGCCTCGCGGAACAGCTCCCGCGCCTTGCCGAACTTGTCGTCCGCGGCCGCCGCTTCCGCCGCGTCGAACGGCGACTCCGCCGCCTTTGCGCAGGCGGTGAGGAGGACGACGGCGAGGAGAAAGCGGCGCATGCTGCGCAGCGTAAACCGTGGCGCGCGCATCGGCTTGTATGGGAGAAGCGGAGTGGAAGGGGATTAGCGCGAGACCGCTCCCTCATCGTTCCGGAGCCACTCGCGGATGGCCCAGCGATAGTCGGCGAATGTGAGGCGCTTGGGGTTGAGGTCTCCGACCTGGCAGGTGTGCGGAAGTTGGCGCCGAAACTCGCCATAGCGTTCGGCTATGTGGTCAGCACCGGCGATGTCTTCCATTTCCGACTCCGCTCGCAGCCAATCTCTCACGGCTGCGATTGCACGGGTCGGCTGATCGCGATGCTCGCTGATGTCCTGTCCTGCGATGTCCGAGATGTATTTGTGATAGCGATAGCGGCGGCGATCGAGGATGAGCATCGACTTGTTTCGTTGCCGCCCGGTGCCGAAGCGGCTGCAGCCGAGCGCGATCCCGAGCTCCAGGGGCATGTTGAAGCGCGGCAATGAGTACGGTCCGCCGGTCTCGGTGCGTGAAAGGTCGTGGATGGAGTAACGAGCGTTGCCGATCAGCTCGACGATCTTGTCGAGACGGATCTGGCCGGAGTTCATCCGCTCGCGCGCCGAGAGAGGACGAAAGTGGCAACTATATACGGTAAAGACGATTGCCTCGAACAGCGGCACGTACCGCGCGTCGAACGGACAGTTGATGAAGACGCTGCGCTCGTATTCGCTCTGCGAAACCGTCATCTATGTTTACGAGTCCGTCGCTCGGCGAAGTACTTCTCGATCGCCGCCGTGATGGCCGCTGCGTTCGGGCCCGGCTCACAGTCGGGCAATGGCCCCGAGCTCCACTCCGGATGCCTATCCACGATCCGTTTCCTCTTCGCCTTCGCTCGCGTCTTCGTCGCCGTCGTGCGCTTCGTCGTTTTTGCTTTCGCCATGGAAGAAATTATAGCCGCCGGTACTCCGCCGGAGTCATGCCGGTCGCGATGCGAAACGTCCGCGTAAAGTGGCTCTGATCGGCGAAACCGGCCTCCAGTGCCACCTCCGCGAGGGAGGCGCCGGAACGGATCCGTTCCTTGGCGAACGCCACGCGCAATTCGCGCACGGTATCGCCGACCGTGCAGCCGTAGTGCTGGCGGAAGGCGCGGGCGAGGTGTACCGGGTGCACGCCGACCTCCGCGGCCAACGCGCGGAGGGTGGGCGGGACGGCGAAGCGGGCGGCGACGATGGCGTGGGCCTGGCGGAGCCACGATGGGGCGCGCGTGCCGGCGGAGGACGAACGCGCGGTCTCCGCGAAGAGCTCGAGAAGCAGGCCTTCCACGGCGATGGGCGAGAGATCGTCGTTGCGGCGGAACTCGCGCGCCAGACGGGCGCCGATGGCGGACGTCGAAGGCGTGAAGAGCACTGCCGAGCGCTCGAAGGAGTCGCCGCGCGTGGCCAGGGCGCGGAGCCAGGAGCGGTCGAAGTGGAGGTTGAGGCAGACGGCGGCGCGGGTGGCGAACTCGTCGGCGTGACGCTCGCCCGCCGGGTGCAGGACGAGCGCGCGGGAGAGGCAGTCGCGGGCGCCGCCGCGCAGGCGCTCGCGGTAACGGCCGCTGATCACGAACGTGAGGTAGGCCTCGTCATGCCCGTGCCACGGAATGCAAGGGGCGGAGTAGCGGGTGAGGGACAAGGCGAAGCCGCCGATCTGGCGCGCGGCGACGCGGACCCCGAAGAACTCGTTGCGCCCAAGGTTCGTCGTCACGCCGCCTCCGCCACCTCGTCCGGCTCGCGATCCGGCAGGAGGCGCTCGATGAGCAGCGCGGCGATGATGCCCACCACGCAGCCGATCACGTTCCACCAGAGCCAGGCCAGCTTGGTGAAGAACGAGAAGTAGAGGACCGTCGCCTCGCCTACCACCGCGCCGAGGCAGGTGGCCGTGCCGCCGACCGTCTTGGTGAAGAAGGCCAGGATGAAGATGGCCAGGATGGTCCCGTAGAAATACGAGCCGAGCTTGTTCACCGCCTCGATGAGCGAGCCGAGGCGCGTGGCGTACATGGCGAAGGCGATGGCGAAGCCGCCCCAGAACACCGTCAGCCACTTCGACATCCGGACGTAATCGGTCTCCGTCGCATTTGGATTGATGAGGCGCTTGTAGATGTCCACCACGCTCGTCGACGACAGCGCGTTGAGGCCCGCCGCGGTCGAGGACATCGATGCGCAGAAGATGGCGGCCATCACCAGCCCGACCACGCCGATGGGAAGGAAGCGGAGGACGAAGCTGAGGAAGATGTAGTTCGTGTCGCTGACGTCCGCCGTGGCGTCGTTGCGCTTGATCAGGTCGATGGCCGCCTTGCGCGTGGCGGCGTCGCGGGTCTGGATTGCCCGCACCTTTGCCTGCGCCGCGGCGGCGCCGGGCGCGTCGTCTGCACGCATGGCCGTGACCAGCTCCCGCACGTGCTGCCGCTTCTGCACGAAGTTCGCGCGGTGGGCGTCCTCCAGCTCCGCGTAGTCGGCGGCGAAGCGGCTCACGCCGATCTTCGCCCGCTCGGCGGTGTTGAAGAAGAGCGGCGGGGCGACGAACTGGTAGAAGACGAAGACCATCGCGCCCACGAAGAGAATGAAGAACTGCATCGGCACCTTGACCAGGCCGTTGAAGAGGAGGCCCAGGCGCGACTCGGCGGGCGTCTCGCCGGTGAGGTAGCGCTGCACCTGCGACTGGTCGCAGCCAAAGTAGGAGAGGGCCACCATCAGGCCGCCGACCATGCCCGACCAGAAGGTGTAGTTCGTGGTCAGGTCAAAGGAGAAGTCGATCGCGTTCAGGCGCCCCATCCGCCCCGCCACCCGCACCGCCTCGAAGAAGGAGATGTCGCCTGGGATGGAGCGGATGGCGATGATCAACGCCGTGGCCATGCCGCCCAGGATGATGAGCATCTGCTGCACGTGCGTCCAACTGACGGCTTTGGTCCCGCCCGTGGCGGTGTAGATGATGACCAGCGTGCCGATGATCAGGTTCGTGACGTACAGGTTCCAGCCGAGGAGCACCGAGACGATCAGCGCCGGGGCGTAGATGGTCAGGCCGGTGGAGAGGCCGCGCTGGATGAGGAACAGCACGGCGGTGAGGGTCCGCGTCTTGACGTCGAAGCGCGTCTCCAGGAACTCGTACGCGGTGTAGACCTTCAGCCGATGGAAGATCGGGACGGCGAACATCGAGAGGAGGACCATCGCCACCGGCAGGCCGAGGTAGAACTGCACGAAGCGCATGCCATCGGCGAAGGCCTGGCCGGGGGTGGAGAGAAACGTGATGGCGCTGGCCTGCGTGGCCATGATCGACAGAGCGATGGTCGGCCACTGCAGCTTGCGATCGGCCAGGATGTAGGAGTCGAGGTTGCGCTGCCGGCGGCCCTTCCAGAGGCCGTAGGCGACGATGAAGCCGAGCGTCGCGCCGAGGACGAGCCAATCCAGGCGGCTCAACGGAAGTACCTCGTGAAAGCGTAGAAGATGATGATCAGCACGGCGAGGTTCACGAGCACCGCGATGTAGAGCGTGCTCCAGGAGCGGCCGATGGGTGGGCGGTCGTCGGTCATAGTTGTTGGTTGTTAGTTGTTAGTAGCCCGTGGAATGTACGATCAATCCCTGAATACGTTCATGACGCGAGCGCCAACGGCCGGTTACGTTCTACTAACAACCAGCAACTAACGACCAACAACTATTTGGCCGAAACAAGATTCACGAACAGCTTGTACGCCCCCGCCACGCCGGCCGGCAGTTGCCGGAACCAGGCGTACGACGTGTAGATGAACACCCCCTTGCCGTAGCGGGCGAAGAGCTCGCCGCCCGGGCGCTCCGGCTCGCCGGGGTCGTGCGAGGAGAGGATGGTCTGGTACTGCGGGTCGGCGTCCGTCGTAAAGTAGACGCCGCGCTCCTGGACCCAGCCCTTGAAGTCGTCCGCCGTGATTTTGTTCGGCGTGTTGAGCAGCGGATGGTCGGGGGCGAGGAGCGTCACCGGCGCCTCCTCCACCGTCACCCGCTCGTTCGATACCTTGAACGGATACGGGCCGATCTGATCGACGACCAGGCCGTTGTTGACGTTGTACTGCACGACGTACGTGCCGCCGTTGCGCACGTAATCCATCAGCCTCGGCTGGGCGAAGCGCAGCCGCTTGCGCGTGTTGTAGGCGCGCACGCCGGCCACGATGGCGTCGTACTTGGCGAAGTCGCCCCGCTCCAGGTCTGCGTCGGTGAGCAGCGTCACCTCGTAGCCGACCTGCTTGAGCGCCTCGCCCACCTCGTCGCCCGAGCCCATGATGTAGCCGATGGAGCGCCCGCGGCGCTTGATGTCCTCCCGCACGACCTTGGCCACCGCGTCGCCGAAGACGCGCTGGGGCGGGATGTGCGGATAGTCGATCTCCGTCAGCCCCCACACGCTCTTCTTGCCGTTCGGCAGCTCGACTTCCGCATAGACCTTGCCGTCGCTCTTCTCCTTCGGCGGCGTGACGCTGAAGATCGGGCGCGCCTCGTCCCCCTTCGCGGCGAAAGAGACCTTGGCCGAGTCGGGCGTCACCTCCCATCCCGGCGGCGTCTTGATGCGCACCATCGCGTCGGTCTGCCCGACGAAGCTCTGCAGGTAAACGGACATCGGCTTCGCCTGCGGCTCCGGGTAGATGTAGACGCGCGAGGCGAGGTTCGCGGTGATCTCCGGCACGACGTCCACCGGCCGGACGACCTCGCCCCGGACCGGATCGGTCCAGCGGTAGACGACCGGCACGACGTACATGAAGGAGTGCAGCCCCTCGTCCTGCAGGGTGACGATCAGGCTGATGGCCGGTGGGTTCTCCGGGAGGCCGATGAGCGACTGCTCGGGCACCGAGTACGAGCCGCCCTTCGGCGGCGCGGCGAGCCAGTACGGCTGCGAGTAGGGCGTGTCCGCCGGCACTTTGAGCGAGAGCTCGGTGCGGATCGGGACGTTGTTCTTCAGCACCTCGCCGACGCCCTTGCTCGGGTTGGCCATCCGGGAGGCGATCGTGGAAAGCATGAACGGATAGTCGGAGCGGTTGACGACGCTGACCGTCACCTTCAGGTCGCCGCCCGGCACGACGGACGAGTCGGCGGCGGCGACATCGATGGCCAACCCGGCCGAGGCGCGGATCGCCTCCAGCAGCTCGCGGCGCTTCACGTCGATCCAGGGATGCTTCGTCAGCGACCACTCGCCGCCGCGCGCGGCCAGCCGCTCCAGCTCGTCGTACGCCTGGAGCAGCAGCGGGATGGACTTCGGGGGGTTCCGAGGATCGAACTGGTCGGCGACCTGGGTCAGGACGCGCCCGACGTTCTCGCCGCCCGGATAGCGCGACCAGGTCGTGTCGATCCCTTCGAAGAGGTCCTTCACGGCGGGATCGCCGCCGAGCTGGTCGAAGTAGTTGATGGTCGTGCCGCGGCGCTCGGCGACGCCGAACCCCTGGCTCTTGTGCTGGCTGCGGCTCTCGGCGGCGATCTCCGTGTACGCGCGGCCGAGGAGCTCGTTGTAGCTGCCGACGTCGACGCGCAGTGACTTGGCAACCGTGGGGTCGTCCGGCTTGATCGGCTGGAAGGAGAAGCGGTTCCAGAAAATGCGCTTCGGCTGCCATGTCGTGACGTAGCGCAACTGATCGGGGAAGCGGCCCGGATCGCCGGCGGCCTTGAAGGCATCGACGGCGAGAATGGCCGATGCGGTGTGATGGCCGTGGCCGCCCTCGCCCGTGGTGGGGAAGCGGGTGATGATGACGTCCGGCTGGAAGCGGCGGATGTTCCAGACGACGTCGCCCAGCACGGTGTCGTAGCCCCAGATGTTCAGCGTCTCGAGGGGGTTCTTGGAGAAGCCGAAGTCGATGGCCCGGGTGAACATCTGCTCGGCGCCGTCGATGCGCCGCGCGGCGAGCAGCTCCTGGGTCCGGATCACGCCGAGGAGCTCGCCCTTTTCGTCGCCGATGAGGTTCTGCCCGCCGTCGCCGCGGGTGCAGGAGAGGTAGCCGGTGCGGTAGAGGCGCTCGTTGGAGAGCCAGGCGAGCATGGCCGTGTTCTCGTCGTCGGGATGGGCCGCGACGTACATGGCGCTGCCGACCACGGTGAGCTTGCGCAGGGAGAGCTGCAACTGCGCCGCATCGACCGGCTGATGGGTGGTCGCGGCCTGGATGAGTCCGGGTACCAGCGTCGCGAGAAAAGCGACGGAAAAAAGGAGTCGGCGCATGCCGGGCGCAGGATAGCATTGCGCGCAGGAGGGAACATGAAGTCCCAGTCACGCTTCCTTGTCGTTCTTGCGCTGCTTCCCCTGCTCGCCTGCACCGCCGTCCAGCAGCAGAAACAGGCCGCCGCGATCAAGGCCGACAACCTCGAGTTCCACAACCTGAAGGTCTTCCCCCAGAACATCTCCCACGATGACCTGATCAATGCGATGCGCTTCTTCACTCGCTCCCTCGGCGTGCGCTGCGGCCACTGCCACGTGGCCAACCCGGCGGGCACGAAGCCGGAGTTCGACTTTCCGTCCGATGCGAAGCCGGAGAAGGAGACCGCCCGCGTGATGATGCGCATGACGACCGCCATCAACGGTGACTGGGTCTCGAAGGTCGCCGAGCACGATACGAAGGTGACGTGCATGACCTGCCACCGCGGCAAGGTCGTCCCGAACGATTTCGACCCGGCGCCGGCAGTACCGAAGCCGGCGGCAGGGACCGCGGCACCGGCGCCCGCGCCGACTCCGCAGCCGTGATGCCCTGTCATCCTGAGGCGCGCAGACGCCGAAGGATCCGTACCGATCTCGCCCCGCGCCTGAAGGTACGGATCCTTCGCCGTCTCCGCGGCTCAGGATGACACGCGGTTCCTACGACGTCGCCGTCATCGGTGCCGGGGCGGCCGGGCTGATGGCGGCGATCTTTGCCTCGCGCGCCGGGGTGCGGGTGGTGGCGCTCGACGGGGCGGCGCGCATCGGGGCGAAGATCCTCATCTCCGGGGGCGGGCGGTGCAACGTCACGCATGACGTCATCCGCCCCGAGGACTTCAACGGCAACCGCAACGCCATCGCCCGCGTGCTGCGGACGTTCGACGTGCCGGCCACCGTCGCTTTCTTCGAGGAGCTCGGCGTGAGGCTCAAGCGCGAGGAGACCGGCAAGCTCTTCCCCGTCACCGACAAGGCGCGCACCGTCGTCGACGCGCTGCTCCGCGCCGCCGAGAAGGTCGACATCCTCACGGGCCACAAAGTCGAGGCCGTCGAGCGCGGCTTCCGCATCGGCGACATCGAAGCCAGGCGCGTCGTGATTGCCACCGGCGGCCGCAGCGTGCCGAAGAGCGGCAGCGACGGCAGCGGCTACGCCATTGTCCGTTCCCTCGGCCACACCGTCACGCCTGTCTTCCCCGCCCTCGTGCCGCTCGTCCTCGACCATCCGCCGCCGCTCTCCGGCACGAGCGTCGAGGCGGAGCTGAGCGTCCGTTCGGAAACCGGCCGCGTCCTTCACCGCGAGCGCGGGCCGATGCTCTTCACCCACTTCGGCATCAGCGGCCCCGCGGTGCTGGACATCAGCCGGCACTGGATCGCCCATCAGCCGGCCACGCTCCACGCCGACTTTATGCCCGGCGTCGACCTCGAGCAGGCACTCATCGAGGAGGCGAAGCGCAACCCGCACACGACCGTCGCCAACTACCTCAAGCGAAGCCTCCCGTCCCGCCTCGTCGACGTTTTCGTGAACATGCAGACGACCCTCGGGCGGCTGTCACGCGAAGAGCGGAGGGAGGTCGTAAGAGAGATGAAGGAGCGCCGGCTGGCGGTGACGCGCGACCGCGGCTTCGACTACGCCGAGGTCACGGCGGGCGGCGTGCCGCTGAAGGAGATCGACTTGTCGACCATGCAGTCGCGGACGTGCGAGGGGCTCTACCTCTGCGGAGAGATCCTAGACGTGGATGGGAAGATCGGCGGCTACAACTTCCAGTGGGCCTGGGCCAGCGGGCGGCTCGCCGGCCTGCACGCCGCGCGTTTTGCATAGCCATGCCGCGCTCGCCCGACCGCTTCGTTCCCTGGGTGGTCCTCGCCGTCTTCCTCGCCCTGACGGCCACCGCGACGGCGTACGTCTCGCGCATGGCTGAGCTGGCGGTGCGCAACCGCTTCGACAACGCGGCGCAGTCCGCTCGCGGAGCGATCCAGGGACGGGTCGAGACATACGTCAACGTGCTGCTGGCCGCGAACAGCCTCTTCGCCGCCGAGCAGACCGTGACCCAGGACGAGTTCCGCGACTACGTGGCCAACCTCGACGTGCAGCGCCGCTATCCCGGCATGCAGGGCATCGGCCTCGCCCTCCGTTTCTCGAAGGACCGGCTGGAAGAGGTCAGCAGCACGATGCGCAGCGAGGGCTACCCCGAGTTCCGGGTCTGGCCCGAGAGGCCGCGCGACGAATACACGGCCATCATCATCCTCGAGCCGCAGGACCGCCGGAACCGCGCCGTCCTCGGCTACGACATGGCCACCGATCCGGTCCGCCGCGCGGCGATGTTCCGCGCGCGCGACGACGGCCAGCCCGCGGTCACCGGCACCGTCCATCTCCTGCCCGAGATCGGCGAGCCGCGGCACATCGGCTTCCTCATCTACGTTCCGATCTACACCACGCACGAGACGCCGGACACCATCGGCCTGCGCCGCGAGACGCTCTACGGCTGGGTCTACGCGCCCTTTCGCGCCCAGGAGCTCTTCGCCGGGCTCTTCCCGGCGCGCGGGAGCGGCTTCGACTCGCTGGAGGTGTATGACGGCGGGCAGCTCCTCTACCGCAGCGGCGAGACGAACGACGGGCACTTCCAGCGGAAGACGAAGGTCTCGGTGCTCGGCCGGGAGTGGACGGTCGTCTTCCGCCGCGGCAGCGTCGGGGCCACGTCGCTGCTGACGACGGCCACGCTCGTCGGCGGGCTGATCATCACCCTTCTGCTGTTCACGGTGCTGCGCCTCCAGACGCGCGGGCGGGCGGCGGCGGAGGCGACGGCGGAGCGCCTGCGCCGGTCGGAGGCGGAGCTGCAGCGCGCCAACCAGGCCAAGGACGAGTTCCTGGCCACGCTCTCCCACGAGCTGCGCACGCCCATGACGGCCATCATCGGCTGGGCCAGGCTCCTCGGCGAAGGCGATCTCGATGAGGAGACGATGGCCGCCGCCATCGACGCCATCCAGAAGAGCTCCCGGGCCCAGGCGCAGCTCATCGACGACCTGCTCGACGTCTCCCGCATCACGGCCGGGAAGATGCACCTCGACCCGCGGCCGATCGAGCTGGCGCCGGTCGTCTCCGCGGCCATCGACTCCGTGATGCCCGCCGCCGAGGTGAAGGGGGTGCGCATCGAGCGGCGCCTGCCGTCCGAGCCGCTGGTGGTCGAAGGCGACGCACACCGCATCCAACAGGTGCTCTGGAACCTGCTCTCGAACGCGGTGAAGTTCACGCCCCGCGATGGACTGGTGCGGGTCACGCTGCGCGCGGAGGACGGGCAAGCGGTGATCGAGGTGACGGATACGGGCCGCGGCATCGACCCGGCGTTCCTCCCGCACGTCTTCGAGCGCTTCCGCCAGGCCGACAGCTCGATGACCCGCGCCTACACGGGGCTCGGGCTCGGGCTGGCCATCGTCCGCCATCTGGTCGAGATGCACGGCGGCAGCGTCGAGGCGTACAGCGAAGGGGAGGATCGCGGCGCGACGTTCCGCGTCCGCCTCCCGCTCGGCGCATCGGACGCGCGCACGGCGGACGACGCGCGCCCGGCGTACGTCGGCGACGCGCTGCGCAACGCCTGCATCCTCGTCGTGGATGACGAGGAGTCGGTGCGCAGCTACGCGGCGGCCGTCTTCCGCATCGCCGGCGCCGACGTGCGCATCGTGGAGTCGGGGCAGAAGGCGCTGGAGCTGCTCGCGGCCTGGACGCCGGACGTGATCATCACCGACCTGGGCATGCCGGAGATGGACGGCTACGAGCTGCTGCGCCGCATCCGAGCGCGGGGCATCCTGGCGCCGGTGATCGCGCTCACGGCGTACGCGCGGCCGGAGGACCGGGAGGCGGCCATGCGCGAAGGGTTCACCGCGTACGTGGCCAAGCCAGTGGAGCCGGAGGAGCTGCGGCGGCTCGTGGCCGACGTGCTGGCCACGGCGCGGCGATGAGGCTGCGCTTCGTCATCGTCGCGCTGCTCGTGCTCGTGCCGGTGATCCGGATCGCGATGACGTATCCGGTGTTCAGCCAGGTGCTCGACGAGCCGTATCACGTGGCCACCGGCTTCCAGTGGCTGAGCGAGGGACGGTACGACCTCGAGCCGCAGCATCCGCCGCTGGCGCGGGTGCTCTTTGCGCTGCCTTCCTTCCTGCGCGGTGCCAGCGTCTCCGGCGATGTCGTCGCACGCGGCAATCAGTTGCTCGCCGGGCACGTGACGGCGGCGCGGCTGCCGAACCTGCTGTTCTTTCTGCTCGCTTTGATCACCGTCGGTCTCTGGACGCGCGAGCTGTACGGCGATCGGGCGGCCGTCATCGCCATGGCGCTCTTCGGCGCGCTGCCGCCGGTGCTGGCGCACGCGGGGCTGGCCACGACGGACATGGCCGCCGCCGCGACACTCGTCTTCGCGCTCTACGCGCTGCATCGCGCCAACTGGTGGCTCCTTGGCGTCGCCATCGGCTTGGGCCTCATCGCCAAGTTCTCGTTCGTTCTCTTCTTTCCCGTCGCGGCGCTCTGCCTTCGCCGTCGCGTGCCGCTGCGGTCTCTTGCGATTGCGGCGATGATCGTCTTCGCCGCGTACCGCTTCGACATCGGCACGCTCGCCGCCGCGCGGCTGCGCGTCCTCTCGCCCGACCTGCCGGAGAACACGGCGGCCAAGTACGCCGCGGCGTCGGGCTACGAGTGGGTGCGCGCCGATCACATCCGCCGCTACCAGCGCTTCGGCGAGCTGGCCGAGCAGCGCGGCGTGCGCAACATCGATTTCGTCGACTGGGCGAAGGCGGCCGGCCATCCGTCGCCGCTGGCCGGGCGTCGGGGCAACACGATGGCCGGCGCGCCGCCCGTCCCCCCGCCCTCGCTGGCCGACCGTGCGCTGGAGCCGCTGCGCCGCGCCGGGCACTGGATCGTCATGCGCGCGCCGATCCCGGCCCCGCTCTTCTGGGTCGGCATCGATGCGGTGCGCATCCACGACCAGATCGGCCATCCGGCGTTCCTCCTCGGCGAGATCCGCGACCACGGCTGGTGGTACTACTTCCCGGTCGTCCTTTTCTTCAAGACGCCGATCGCCTTCCTTCTGCTGGCCGCGTTCGCGATGCGCAACCGGCTGGCTTTCGCCGCGCTGGCCATCCTGCTCGTGGCCATGACCAGCTCCATCAACATCGGCGTGCGGCACATCCTCCCTCTTTATCCGCTGCTGGCGATCTGCGCCGGCTACGCGGCGACGCGCCTGCCGCGCTGGGCCGCCGCGGCGCTCCTCGCCTGGTTCTTCATCGCCACGACGCTCGCCCATCCGGACTACCTCGCGTATTTCAACGAAGCCGCTGGCCGGCATCCGGAGAACATCGCCCTCGACAGCAATCTCGATTGGGGGCAGGACCTGAACCGCCTCGCGCGCGATCATCCGTCGCCGCTGCACATCGCCTACTTTGGGACGGCCTCGATCGACGGCACCGGCGAGCCCCTCCCGCCCGCCACGCCCGTCGCCGGCTGGGTGGCCATCAGCGAGATGAAGCTGCGCTTCGAGGACTACCGCTGGCTCGACGCATACCGCCCGGTGCGGCGTGTGGGCAAGTCGATCCGCCTGTACCACGTGGAGAACCCGCCCGCCCGGCCGCCCGTCTGAAGGGACATGAAACAATTCGCGCTCGCCCTCGCTCTCACGCTGCTCGCGCCCGCCCTCCAC
>DATEOX010000039.1:0-11440 GCA_035273585.1 Thermoanaerobaculia bacterium | reverse complement strand
TCAACTCCTGATCGCTCAGGTGTTTCATCCCCTGGTCTCGGCTCTTGGACGTGAACATGGCGGAAAGGTTACGGACCCCGGTTCCGGGGTTTACGCAGCGGCCGGAACAGCCAGCGAGGGCACTTCATTCGGCAACGGCCGAGGCTGCTCGATCGCGGTGAGGATCAATGCAAATAAGTTCAAGGTCAGGTAGAACACCTCGGTGTCCCCGAAATTGAACTCGAACAGTCCGGCGATGGTCAGCGCCGCGCAGACCGCCACCCCGATCTCGGCAAACTTCCGCTGCTCCCCCCGCCAGGCCCGGGCGCACTCCCGCAGAAAAAGCCCGAGAAAAATGAAGTACGCGGCGAGCGCGACGATGCCCCGCTCGGCCCAGATCTGCACGACATTGTTGTGCAGGTGGGGGATGCGGAAGCGCGGCGCGTCCGGCCGCCGGTAGAGCGGGTAGACCTCCTTGATGTTGGCCGGTCCGACGCCGAGGAGCGGATAGTCGCGGATGATCTCCACGCCCGCTTCGACCATGCGGATGCGGTCGAGGTTCGACGACTGCCGCGTGTCGAAGGTCGACATCAGCCGCGTGAAGAGCGGCATCGGCATCAGGATGACGAACCAGACGATGGCCGGCGCGAGCCAGACGAGGAGCTTCGGCCTGCGCAGGATGATCAGCAGCGTGATGGCCGCGAGCCAGCCGATCCAGACGCTGCGGGTGAAGGTCAGGAGCAAGGCGAGCGAGGTCACGGCGGTGCCGAAGGAGAGCCAGAGGTTGCGCCGGTCATGCAGCCAGAGGACGGCGAAGACCAGCGCGACGGGGAGGATCAAACCGGAGAACGTCATCACGTGCACGGCCGGCCCGGTGATGCGGTGCTCCAGGTCCCGTTGCCCGAGGCCGAAGTACTGCCAAAGGCCCCAGATGCTCGTCCCGACGCCGAAGAAGAGGAGGACGCCGAGGGCTGCTTCCTTCGCGCCGCGGACCTCGCGGAAGATCATCAGGGCGAGCGGCAAGAGCAGGAACTTGAGCCAGGTGATCATGTCCGCGCCGAGGTGGATGGAGCGCGGCGCGGCGATGGCGGAGACGGTGGAGGCCAAGGCGTACAGCGCGAGCGGGAAGTAGAGGATGTGCCAGTGAGGACGGATCTGGCCGCGGCTCATGGCCGAGAGGGCGAAAATGATGGCCCAGGCGACGGCCCCTTCCGAGGTGGCGATGAATGGCGCGCAGAGGAGGTGGACGAGGTAGCAGCCGACGAGCCACTGGACCTGCGGCAGCGTGTCGTCGGGAAGGCGGAGGCGGCGCGTGAAGGCCGACACGGCGCGTCAGGCCTCGTCGAATGCTTCTTCGACGAGCATGACCGGGATGTCGCTCACCACCGGGTAGACGCGGTGGCACTTGACGCACTGCAGCCCCTGCTCCACCACCGGCTCCTCGCCGCGGAACTTCTCCCGGTACTTGTCGCGCACCGCCGTCCGCCGCGCCTCGGAGAGAGACACCGGCCGGACTTCCTCCTTGCAGAGAGGACAGGCGAGGATCTCGAGCAGCTCCGCGTCGACCGCCATGGCGCGCGAACTATAGCAAAGGTAGAGACGTTGTCGGTTATCGGTTGTCCGTTGTCCGTAGGAGACCGACAACCGACAACTGACAACCGACAACGGTTTTCTACCGACAACCAGCAACTGCTCACACGATATCCTTTCCGCGCGAATGCCCCTGAAAGTCCTCCATCTCGCCGCCGGCAACCGCTGGACGGGCGCCGCGGCGCCAGCATTCGCGGAGGTCGAGGCGCTGCGCGCGGCGGGGGTCGATGCGCATTACGCGTACGTCGGCGGCTACAAGCTGGAGGCGAAGCTGAAGCATCACGATTTCGCCCATCCGCTCATCGCCAAGACCCAGAACCCGGTCTCGTTTGCCCGGACGGTGCAGGCCCTCCGCCGCCTCGTCGACCGGCACGGTTTCGACGTCGTCCACGCCCACCTCACCTACGACCACTGGCTGGCCCGCTTCGCCGTCAGCGGCACCGCGTCGCGTCTGGCGCGGACGTTCCACGCGCGCCGCGTGCTGCGTTCCGATCCGTTCACGAAGTCGCTCCTCGGGCGCACCCATCATCTGTTCGTGATCAACCGCGCCTTTCGCCTGGAGGGGGCGGTCTTCACGCCGCCGCCCGTCGACCACCGGCAGTTCCATCCGGACGGGCGGGATGTGCGCGCGGCGTACGGCGTCTCGGACGAGGAGAAGCTGCTGTGCGTCATTGGGAAACTGGCGAAGGGCCGCGGCTTCGAGCTCGCCCTCGACACGCTGGCGCTGTTGCCCGACATCAGAATGATGATCATCGGCCACGGCGAGCACCGCCCCGCGCTCGAGGCTCACGCGCGGCGCATCGGCGTCGACGCGCGCGTGATCTGGGCCGGCTATCACGAGGACGATCTGGCCGAGCACTACCGCGCCGCGAACGCGCTTCTCTTCACCGCGCGCGGCTCGGACGAGGGGCATCGCGCCGTGCTCGAGGCGATGGCCTGCGGCGTGCCGCCGGCGGTCGCGCCGCTGGAAGGGATCGACGCCCTCGTGCCGCCGGAGCTGATCGCGAGAGCCCAAACGGCCGAAGCGCTTGCCGAAACGGTGCGAAACGCGCCGCGCATCGACGTTTCCGCCCGCTCGCAACAGTTTGGCTACGGGGCAGCCGCCGAGCGGCTCATCGCCGCATACTCCCTCTGAGGGATAGAATCCCGCACAAGGTCCTCTAACCCACGGAAGGTCTCCACATGCCCGAGTTCCACATCGGCGTTCTGGCCACTTTTGCTGCACAGATCATCGGCGCAGTCGTGATGGCCATGCTGCTCTACGGCTTCAACCGCCAATACGAGAAGTCGTACCTGCAGCAGTGGACGCGCGGCTGGGCGGTGCTGGCCGTCTATCACCTGAGCGGCGCGCTGTCGCTCGTCCTGGCGCTCTACCTCCGCCTCCCCGCCACCCACCCGGCGCGCATCGCGGTCACGATCGTCGACGGCGTCACCGGCTACCTGATGATCGGCCTCTTTCTCTTCGGCATCTACGAGTTCGTCCGCCGGCGGCCGATCCGGATGCGCGACGCGCAGCGCATCCTCGGCGCGCTGGCCGTCGTCGGCGCCGTCACCTCGCTGCTCTTCATCAACCACGCGCCCGTATCCGAGGCGCGCTTCCTGATCCGCGTCGGATTGCGAGCGCTGGTGGCCGCGGTGGCGTTCGGCGGCGTGGCCGTCGCGCTCTGGCGCATGCGCCGGAACCGCCCCGGCCTCGGCTTCTCCATCCTCTCCATCGCCTTCTTCTTCTACGCCATCGAGCAGGTGCATTACCTGTCCATCGGCATCTATTGGGTGCTCGCCGGCGAGTTCATCGACACCTCGATGTGGGTAGGCATCGCCGACTTCCTGGTCCAGGCCGTGATCGGCATCGGCATGATCGCCTGCCTGCTGGAGGACGAGCGCGAGGCGACCGAGCTCGCCGCGGCGCAGATCGAGCACCTCGCCTATCACGACGCGCTGACCGGCCTGCCCAACCGGCCGCTGTTCATGGACCGCCTGATCGTGGCCCTGGCCCAGGCCGACCGCGCCACCCAGCGGCTGGCCGTCCTCTTCCTCGATCTCGACCGCTTCAAGGACATCAACGACTCCCTCGGCCACTCCCTCGGCGACGCGCTGCTCAAGGCCGTGGCGGAGCGCATCCGCCGCTGCGTCCGCGAAGGCGACACGGTGGCGCGCCTCGGCGGCGACGAGTTCACGCTGCTCATCCCGCGCATGGAGAACGTCGAGGACGTAGCCAAGGTCGCGCAGAAGATCCTGGAGACGCTGAAGATCCCGTTCTACATTCACGAGCGGGAGCTCTTCGTCAGCACCAGCATCGGCATCAGCGTCTATCCCAACGACGGCCTCGATCCGGAAACGCTCCTGCGCAACGCCGACAGCGCGATGTACCGGGCCAAGGATCAGGGTCGCGACAACTACCAGCTCTACGCGCCGGCCATGAACGCCCGCGCGCTGGAGCGGCTGGCGCTGGAGAACATGCTGCGCAAGGCGGTCAGCCACCAGGAGCTGCTGGTGCACTACCAGCCGCTGGTCGACCTGCACACGCGGCAGATCATCGGCCTGGAGGCGCTCATCCGCTGGAACCATCCGCAGCTCGGGCTGCTCTCGCCCGCGCACTTCATCTCGGTGGCCGAGGTCTCGGGGCTGATCATTCCGATCGGGCTGTGGGTGCTGCGCACCGCCTGCCGGCAGTTGCGCGTCTGGCAGAAGAAGATCGACTACGACCTGACGATGTCCGTCAACCTTTCCGCGCGGCAGTTCCAGCAGCCGGACCTCGTGGAGCAGATCCGGGCGGCGGTGAACGAGAGCGGCATCCATCCGTCGTCGCTGGAGCTGGAGATCACGGAGAGCAACGCGATGCAGAACGCGGAGAACACGATTTACACGCTCCGCGAGCTGAAGGCCCTCGGCGTGCGCATCGCCATGGACGACTTCGGCACCGGCTACTCGTCGCTCAACTACCTCAAGCGCTTCCCCATCGACACGCTCAAGCTCGACCAGACGTTCGTTCACGACGTGACGACCGACGCCAGCGACGCGGCGATCGTCAGCGCCGTGATCTCCATGGCCCACAGCCTCAACCTCGCCGTGGTGGCGGAGGGGGTGGAGACGGAGGGGCAGCTCGCGTTCCTCCGCCGGCAGCGATGCGACCGCGTCCAGGGCCACCTCTTCAGCCCCGCGGTGTCGGTGGAGGCGCTGGAGCCGCTGCTGTCCGAACGCAAGGCTATGCTCGCCTAGGCGCAATGGCCTTCAGTTAGCGCATGACCGCCCCTCATCCGCGCTTCGTGCACCTTCTCCCCGCCAGCGGGGAGAAGGAACTACGCGCGTCCCCTCGCCCCGCGTCAGCGGGGAGAGGGTGGCCGAAGGCCGGGTGAGGGGCGTTTACTCCGCTAACTGAAGGCCATTGCGCCTAGGCGAGCGGGCGGGACGCCTGCTCTCCTATCGCCTGAGGACGGCACGAACGGGGCTCGCATCCGCGTGTCGCAGCTTGAGCGGCAGCGCGATCAGCTCGTACTCGCCGTCTTCCACTCCGTCGAGCACGATGCCCTCCAGCGTGGCCATGTCGTGCTTGGCGAATGCGTTGTGCGCCTCGAGCGCCTTCGAGTCGAATGGATCGACGGATGGCGTGTCGATGCCGATCAGGATCACGCCCAGCTCGTGCAGCGCATCGACGAGCTCCGGCGAGAGCGAGGCAAAGTCGTTGTTCCAGTTGCGCGGATCGGGGAAGGTGTTGGTTCTGAAGAGCACCCTCTTCGCCGTGACCTTGTCTTTACCTACGCTCATGATCCGCTCGCCACGCTTCACATCCGCCGTGATCACCACGCAAGGTCCGAGGTAGTAATCGAGGCTGCGCTCGGCGATGTCCTGCCCGTCGGCGACGTAGTGGTTCGGCGCATCGGTGTGCGCGCCGACGTGCACCGTGGTGGTGATCTCGCTCAGGGTGATGTTCGCGCCGCTCGCCAGATCGAGGTTGACGGCGCGCGAGTACGGCGTGTCCCCCGGCCAGACGTGGATGTTCGGGTCGATGAGGGGGGAGATGTCGATGATGCGCGTCATACGCTTGCGATGACCTTGAGCTCGACGATGATCGGCGTCGGCAGCGAGTCGACGCCCACCGTGGTCCGCGTCGGCTGGATCTTGCCAAAGTACTCGGCGTAGACCTCATTGAAGCGCTTGAAGTCGCGCTGCATGTTCGTGAGGTAGACCGTCACGTCGAGGATGTTCTCCAGCCGGCTGCCCGCCTCCTCGAGAATCGCCCGCACGTTGTCGATCACCGCCCGCGTCTGCACCTCGATGTCGTCCGGCCCGGGAATCTCGCCCGTGACCGGCTTGCGCGGTCCGATGCCGGAGAGGAACAGCAGATTGCCGACGCGCCGCGCGTGCGGATACGGCCCCACCGGCTTGGCCGCCTTCTCGGTGATGACGATGTCGTCCTGTGACGACATCCCGCTCGCCTCATGCATCGGCGGCGCCTCGGCCAGCACGTTGTGCGACTCCAGCCCCGTGCCGCTGCCCGCGTCGGGGACGAAGCTCACCGCCGGCCCCTCGTCGAACTCCTTCTCGAAGTCGAGCTCCTTGTTCGACGGCGTCAGCTCCACGACCGCGTTCCCCGTTCCCCACACCGGCGCGTACGCCCAGACCTTGCCGTCGTAGCGATTGTGCTCGCCGAGGAGCGAGGCCAGCCACCAGATGCCCTTGAATCCCATGTCCGCATTCGCCTCGCGCCCGAACTCCCGCGCGACCTGCGCGACGTCCTCCAGCCGCCCCTCCCCGAGCATCTCCAGGATCTTCCGGTTCCACTCGTCGTCCTTCGCCGAGGAGATCCGATCCTTTGCGGCGTCGATCTCCCCCACCTCGTACCGGTTCGAGAGACTGGTCACGCAAACGACGATGGTCTTCTTGCCGTAGCGATCGATCGCCTCCCGCCCCGCCCGCCCGAGGACCCGTGTCTCCTCCCGCTCCGCGTAGATGTTGCAGGACACGACGGAGGCCGGAATCGCATTGTTCGGATTGAGCAACTTCAACGCGACCACCGTCCCGGGGTCGACGGGAAACCCGTGATACGCGACCGTCGCCGCCTGCAGCCCATGCTGCTTCGCGATGTTCGCGTACAACTCCCCGAACTTCGGATCGATGCGCAGCTCATACGGGATCTCGCCGAGCTCGTACCAGTTCTGGTCGACGAGCGTCCACTTCGGGGCCGGGTCGGTTTGGAAGAGGTGGCCGATGACGGAGAACCACTGCGTGGAGTAGAGGAGGATTAGTTCGGCACCTGATTGTTCTATCTCTTTACCGATCTGTTCGTAGGCTTTTCGCAGGTCGGACCAGCCGGGGTTCCGATCCGGCGCGAGGTAGACGTGGGGTTGGCCGGGGACGATGTACGCGCGCCGGATCCGGGATTGAGGATTGAGGATTGAGGATTGAGGACTGGTCATTCGCCTTCTTTCGTCTTTCGCACGATCGTCGTGAGCACCGCGACGATTCGATCACATTCGGTCGTGACCGGGAGCTGCGGTGCGATCTTGCCGGTGGTCTCGAGCAACCGCAGCCAGTAGAGCGCTTCTCGCGCTTCTTTGAGAGCGATCGTGCATTTCGAGATGAAGTCCGCACGGCTCTGCGCCGCATCCGCTTCCTGCAGGTTCGCACCGACCGAAGTCGCCGCGCGAAGCAACTGCCGGCTCAGATCTCGCGTGCTGCCGCCGCGCCGAACGAGCCCGTCATGCAACGCAACCACGTCGCAAGCAAACCGAAACACCCGTTCCTGAATCTCGCTCCCTTTCCTCAATCCTCAATCCTCAATCCTCAATCCTGCGAAGCGGCGCCAGCCGCTTCGGCATCCCACCCCACCACCGCATTCCCCGTCCCGATCACCGTCCAATACCCATAAACCTCCCCGCCATACGACGGAAAGTCCAAAGCCGAAAGCATCCAAGCCAACGAACCGGCTTTGACCTCCGAAACGGCGTGATCCATGAACTCCGGCAGCACGGCCAGCAGCTCGCGCGTGCGGCCGCGGCGCATGAGGTCGATCACCTTCATGTCCCACAGGTAGCCGGAGTGCTCGTAGACGTGCTCGCGGGACATGTCCTCGGGGATCTCGGGCTCGGTCGTGAAGTGGCGATGCGACAGCGTGTTCGAGGCCAGGAGCACGGCGCGGCGGCCGCTCTTCTCGATCGCGCGTTTCGTGGCTTGGCCGAGGCGGATCATCTGCTGCTGGCCCATCTCGTTGCTGAAGTAGTACGGCGAGTTGTTGGACGAGATGCCGACGATGGGGATGTCCCAGTCGGGGTTCATCATGTGACAGGAGACGATCGTCCCGTAGTCGACGCGGAAGTGGGGGTTGCGCATCATCTTCGTGATCAGGCCGTCCTGCCGTCCCTCCTCCGCGATCAGCTCCGCCAGCTCCACGTCCACCTTGATGTCGTACTGATAGCGAAACAGGTTCGGGAAGATCGGGTCGACGGAGAGGCCGTGGAACTCCGGGATGCCCAGGAAGTGGTGGCCGATCACCGTCTGCCAGTGGGGGGAGTGGACGAGGAAGACGTCCGGCTTCTTGGCCAGGTAGTGCTTCCGCGCGCGCTCGTAGCCCCAGCGCAGCACCTCCCAGCCGCACTCCGACTTCGGCTCGTTGCGCCAGTGGTTCTCGCCGTACACGATGTGAGGGGGGTGGGGAGCGAGGAGGCCGCCGATGATCTGCCCTTGGGTGCTCATGCGGCCGAGTGTATCGCGTGCGACAATCGCGCTAAGCAATCACAGCAATAGGAGAGAACGATGGCCAATCGCGATTGGGACCGGCGCGAGTTTCTCACCGTCACGGCCGCCGCGGCGGCTGCAGCAGCCGCCGCGCTGCAGGCCGACGCGCAGAAAAAAAAGAAGCCGAGCGGGAAGGTGCGCTACCAGGTCCACCCGGCGGTCGGCGTCGCGCGGCTCGGCGACAGCGCGGACAGCTTCTACCTCGAGCCGGAGACCATCGGCGGTCTGCCCATCGAATGCGACGCGAACGGCAACGAGCTCCGCGGCGCGGACGGCCGCCCGCAGCCGGTCCGCAAATTCAAGAAGGACGGCCGCATCCGCCGCCAGGGGGCGCGCTTCCGCCTCTTCGCCTTCGACGCCGAGGATCCGGATGATCCGGGACGGGAGGTGACGCTGAAGGACGGCGACGTGGAGAGCATCGAGTGGACGGTGCACCTGGCGAACAAGAAGCCGGTCTGGTACGAGAACGATGAGCTGATCGGCAACATGACCCTCGGGAGCCGCTCGCACTACTACCCGGCGGACTCGTTCCGCAACGACGCCGTGACCGGCGACGCGGCGCGCCAGAAGCAGCTCATCATCGATCCCGGCCCGCGGACGCTCTCCAAACCCGGCGACAAGGCGGCCTTCTCGCGCGAAACCATCCCCGCCGATTATCCGCACGGCAGCTTCCCCGACCGGAAGCAGAAGCGCATCCCCTACCAGGTCGACACCCTCGGCGACGCCATGATGGACGCCGACGGGCGCCTCATCGTCCTCGGCGGCCACGGACGCGCGGGGGGCACGGTGCCCATCGCCACCTACACCGGCGCCGACACCTGGTACGACGACATCGCCGACGGACCGGTGACCTGCAAGCTGAAGGTGCGCGGGATGGCCGAGCCGCTGACGCTCACCGCCTGGACGCTCGTCGGCTCCCCAAAGTACGCGCCCGAGCTGGTGAACATCGTCACGCTGGACGACATCATGTACGACGTCGGCGTCCGCCATCAGAACCTCGTGCCGGAGCTCTACGCGGGCGGCAGGTTCAATCCGAATTACGTGGCCAGCTACGAGCGCGACATCGCGCCGATCATCGAGCGGCCGGCGGACTACGTCTGGGTGGCGAACCTCCCGTCGATGGTCCCCTTCACGGCGCTGCGCTTCGATCCGCGCGACGCCTCGCCGGCCAACGCGAAGAACCGGCAGGCCTACTTCTCCTACTTCCGCGATCCCGGCCAGGACGAGCTCTCCCCCGGCAACAACGAGCTGTTCGTGTCCAACATCCCGGCCATGCCCCTCAACTCGGGCACGAACTCGGTGACGAACGAGCAGGTCAGCAAGTGGATGCCGCTGACCATCACCCAGTTCTTCCTCCTCGGGCAGTGGGCGAAGGGGAAGTTCACCGCGGGCAAGCCGGCCGCGCGGCCGCGCGGCGTCCATCCGCTCGACCAGGCCTCGGTCGGCAACTGCAACGGCTCGCCGATGTCGCCCGGCATCGAGGTGACGTGGACCACGCGCAACCCCGTGATCTACGACGAGCCGTACCGCATCCGCCACTACGCGGACGAGGAGTACTACCGGAAGAACGGCCTCAGTGCAACGCGCGACGAGACGTACGCGAACGGCACTGCCGGCTGGCGCCCCGGTTCCGAGCCGGGCGACCTCACCAAGCGGATGTCCTGCCCCTGGATGGCGGACTTTTATCAATGCTCGATCGAGTTCGTCTCCTTCGCGCAGCCGCGCAACGAGACGCACATCACTGAGATCCCGCCCGCGCCGACCTACTACGCCTACTGGTGGCCGCCGCAGTCGCCAATGAACGTGATCACCGGCGACCTGACGAAGGAGGAACAGATGGCCGCCGGCGTGCCGGCCGGCTACTCGGTCTACTTCAACCGCGGCTCGAACAACATCGGCAACCTCGTCGTGTCGTGGGCCTACATGGGCTTCGTCGTCAACGTGAACGAGCGGCCGGAGGGGCGGCAGTTCCCCTACTTCGTCGAGCGGGAGCGGAACCACGACAAGTTCGTAGCCACCACGATCGCCGTCGGCTCGCCGGTGAACCAGCTCGCCGCGTCCGGCAGTTACCTGACGCCGACGAACTACTTCTTCCCGATGTGGTACCTGCGCGAGGAGGCGGAGATCGCGGAGTGCGACGGCGTGCCGAACTGTGACGAGTGAGCACTACGACGTCGCGGTGATCGGCGGCGGCCCCGCGGGAGCCGCTGCCGCGCTGACGCTCCTCCGCTACACGAAGCGCCGCGTGGTGGTCGTCGAGCGCTCCGATTACGAGGAGTGGCGCGCGGGCGAGACGCTCTCTCCCGGCGCCATGCCGCTGCTGGCCTACCTCGGCGTCCCGATGGGCGAGCATTTGCGCGCCTCGGGCACCGCCGCCGCGTGGGGCTCGCCGCACGTGGTCAGCCGCGACTTCTTCTTCACCGGAGCCGGCGACGGCATGAACCTCGACCGGCGCGCCTTCGACCGCTCGCTGATCGCCGCTGTCCCCGAGGTGCTGTTGCGCACGCATGTCGTGGACGTGGCGCGGGACGCCCGCGCGCCTCGCTGGACGCTGCAGCTCACTGACCGGACCATCGCCGCCGACTTTGTGATCGACGCCAGCGGCCGCTCGGCGTCATTCGCGCGCAAGATGGGGGCGAAGCCGCAACTGCACGATCAGCTCACCGGAAGGATCAGCGTCTTCGCCACGCGCGGCGAGCTCGAGCCGTCGACGCTCGTCGAGGCGGTGCCGTACGGCTGGTGGTACTCCGCGCCCATCCCCGGCCAGCAGCTCGTCGTGGCACTGATGACGGACGCCGACATCCTGCGCGAGGGGCGCGGCGCGCTCGACGACGCACCGGCCACGAAAGCGCGCGTCGCCGATGCGCGGCTCATCCGCGAGCCGGTCATCCTGCCGGCGCATTCCGCGCGCCTCGACCGCATCGCAGGCGACGGGTGGGCGGCGGCGGGGGAGGCGGCGATGAGCTTCGACCCACTCTCATCGATGGGCATCGGCTACGCGCTCACTTCCGGCATCAACGCCGCGCGCGCCGCCGACAGTTGGCTCCGCGGCAACCACGATCACCTAGCCGCGTATGCCATCGACGTGGCCCGTCACTTCGATGCCTATCTCGACCGCCGCGGCGCCTACTACGCG
>DATEOX010000038.1:0-7146 GCA_035273585.1 Thermoanaerobaculia bacterium | reverse complement strand
CTGTCGAGGTGATGTATCCCGCGGGCTCTTCGACCACCGTTTCGGTCGCCTCCGTCGCCCGGCCGCTCGAAGGCGAGCGCCGCCCCGGCCACTTCGACGGCGTGGCGACGGTCGTCCTCAAGCTGTTCAACATCGTGCAGCCCGACCTCGCCGTCTTCGGCCGTAAGGACGCGCAGCAGTGCGCGGTGATCGAGCGGATGGTGCGCGACCTGGACCTGCCGCTGCGTCTCGTCTTCGGCGAGACCGCCCGCGAGCACGACGGGCTCGCAATGTCCTCGCGCAACAGCTACCTCTCCGCCGAGGAGCGGGCGAAGGCGCCCGCGCTGCGCCGGGCCCTGCGCGCCGGCGAGGAGGCCATCGCGCACGGTATCCACGACGTCGATGGCATCGAGCACCTGATGCAGAAGATGCTCGCGGAGACGCCGGGCGTGGAGCTCGACTACCTCGTCGTCGTCGATCCGCAGACCTTCGAGCGGCCGGCGGATTTCCAGCGTGAATTGCTGCTCGCCGGCGCCGTAAAAGTGGGGAAGACGCGGCTCATCGACAACATCCGCGTGCCGGTGTCATCCTGAGGCGCGAAGACGCCGAAGGATCCGTACCTTCAGGCGCAGCGCAAGACCGGTACGGATCCTTCGCTTCGCTCAGGATGACACCGACGGCATGATCCGCACCTTCCTCCGCTCCTCCATCCGGAACGCGACGGTCACCGGCGCTTCCCCCTCCCTTCGCCTCGATCCGGTGCTTCTGCGCGCCGCCGAGCTGCAGCCGTTCGAGGCCGTGGAGGTCGTGCACGCGGAAGCGCGCTTCCGCACGTACGTCGAGGCGGGCGACGCGGGCGAGGTGAGCATCCGCGGCGTCCGGGCCGGCGACGCGATCGAGATCCTCTCGTACGGCCTCCTGCACGACGGCCAGACGCTCACCCATCGCGTGAAGCTCGTCACCGTCGATGAGGCGAACCGCGTGGTCAGCATTGCGGAGGCGGCGACGGATGTCTGATGATCGCCGGCGATGCTCCGGCGCATCGTCCTCGCCATCCTCCTCGCATCGGCCGTCGTTCCGACGCTGCCGCGCCTCCTGACCGAGGTGCGGTACGCGCACGAGCTGCGCGCGCTCACGCCCGAGCAGCGGCGGGAGCGGATGATGGGCGCCTTCTACGTCTCGACCAGGCGCCTCGACCGCGACCTGCCCGGCGAGGAGCCGCTGGCGCTGATCATTCGCCAGCCGTCCGACCTCGACTCCGCCATCTTCTTCAACTACTACGTCTATCCCCGCCGCACTCGGGTCTACCGCACCCTCGGCGAGTACGCGATGGACCGCTCGCCGTCGCGGCCGCGCACGATCATTGCCATCGGCGGCGATGCGCGCCGCACGTCGTACGAGGAGCTGCGCGCGGAGCGGATCACCGATTCGGTTGCGCTCGCCGCGCTGCCCGCCGAGGCACGGCAATCGTTCCTGATCCCGATGGCGGTCTCGCTCGACGGCCCCCCGCCCGACACCTACACGACGGAGGCGACGCTCTTCGCCGACCGCGAGGCGCGCGTGACCATCACCTTCTACCCATCGCGTGCCACGAGCGAGCTGACGCTCCGCGCGGGCGAGACGCGCCGCATCCGCGACCTCGTGTACGAGCAGTTCCGGCGGATGGACGCCGGGTGGGCGGAGGTGCGGGCCACGGCGCCGATCCGCGCATCGTTCTTTTTCGTGAACCGCGGAGCGGGCGTGTTCGCGCCGCTGCCGCCGTTCACGCCGGCGCGGCGGTTCACGCTCGAAGGCGGCGGCAAGCTCTGGCTCGTCAACCCGTCCGATCGCCAGGTCGTCGCCCGCGTGAACGGCGAGGCGCGACCGCTCGCGCCGCGGGTGTTGATCTCGATGCCCGCCGCGCGATCGGTCGAGGCCGACGCGCCGATCTACGCCTTCCTCTCCGAGCGCCAGCCGGACGGCAACACGAGGTTCGTGTGGCCCTGATCCTCACCGCGCTGCTCTTCCCCCTCGCCGGCCGCGCGCTCCGTGCCCGCACGTGGGCCGAGGCGTATCTGCTGGGCGTGGGGGCGGTGGGGACGGCGCTCTTCCTGCTGCCGTTCGAGGTGGCGGTCGCGGTGATCGTGCTGCTGGCCATCGCGGGCGCGCGGGCGTCCCGCCCGTACGTTCCCGCCGGGCGAGACGCCCGTCGGCTGGCGGGCGGGACGCCCGCTCGCCCCAATGCACCGCTCATCGTGATGCTCATCCCGCTGCTGCTGATGGCCTACATCGCCGCCATCACGCCGCTGAGCGACTTCGACGGCCGCGCCTTCTGGCTGCTCAAGGCGAAGGGCTTCGCCGATGAGCGGCAGGTGGACGGCCCCTTCTTCCACGGCGAGAAGGTCTACGACCCGCGCAATCACTACCCGCTGCTCATGCCGCTGAACGCCGGCCTGCTGATGATCGCCACCGGTCACGCCGATGACGCCGAGGTGCGCTGGCTCTACCTCGGCGTGTTCGTTGCGATGCTGTTCGTCATCCGCCGGCGCGCCGATCCCTGGCTGGCGGCGATCGTCGCCTGGCTGCCGCAGTTCGCCGCGGAGACGGACGGCGGCGCGCTCTCCGCGTACAGCGACGTCGCCGTCGCGGCGTTCGTCGCCTGCGCCGTGTTCGAGGAGGAGTCGCCGCTCCGCTTCGGCGCCTGGCTGGCATTCCTCGTCCTGACCAAGAACGAAGGGCTCCCCATCGCCATCGTGCTCCTCGCGCTCGGCGCATGGCGCTTCCGCAAACGGGCGTCGATCAGCGCTGTGCCGGCGGTCATCGCCACGGCGGCGCTCATTGCCTGGCGCCATCGCATCCCGCCGGGCGACGAGGAGAACCTCGCCGCGCTCTTGCGCACGCTGCCGGAGCACCTCGACCGGCTCTGGCCGGCCATCACCATCTTCGCCGCGCACCTCGTCGGCTTCGCCAAGTGGGGCCTCTTCTGGATCGCCGTCGCGCTCACGGCGCGCCGGCGGATGCCGATCGCCGTAATGCTCGCCATCATCGCGACGTACCTCGCCGCCTACACCGTGACGACCTGGATCCAGCGCGATCTCATCAACTCATCGGCGGACCGATTGTTGATGCATTTGATCGGGCCGGCGTGCCTGGCGATGGCCTGTCATCCTGAACAGCGAAGACTGTGAAGGATCTCCCGATGCAGGGCGACAGCGTTCGTGCCGGGAGATCCTTCGCCGTCTTCGCGGCTCAGGATGACGCGAACCTCCTACCGGTGGGCGCGCGAGAAGTCGATGAAGCCGGCGTCGATGTCCACTGACACCAGCTTCACCGTCACCCGATCGCCGATGTCGAGGCCATGCGCGCCGTGCACGACCTTCCCCTCGATCGGCGGGCGGAAGATGCGCACCCACGTCCCCTTCGCCGACGCGCCGGTGACGATGCCGTCGAACTTCTGGCCGACGCGGTCCGAGAGGAGGCAGGCCGCGGCCGACTTGCGCACCTGCCGCTCGACCTTGTTCGCCGCGTCCTCCTGCGCCGTGCAGTGATCGGCCAGTTCCGCGAGCTCCGCCTCCGTGTACGGCATCTTCTGCCCGGCCAGCGCCGCCTTCACCAGGCGATGCGTGATCAGGTCGGGGAAGCGGCGGTTCGGCGCGGTGGAGTGCGAGTAGTCGCGCACGGCGAGGCCGAAGTGGCCGATCGGCGTCTGCCCCGGCTCCTCAACCACGTACTCGCCGGCGCCCATCGCCTTCACGATCGAGAGCGAGAGGTCGGGAAAGCGCAGCGGGTCGAGCTTCTTCTGCCGGAGGAGGAACTGCTCCAGCGCCTTCGCGTCCGGGTCGGGCGGGAGCCGGTCGCCGCGCTCGTCGGCGATCTTCTCGATGCGGTCCCACCGCTCCGGCGAGCGCACCACGCGGCGGAAGGACGGCAGCTTGTTCTTGCTCAGGAACCGCGCCGTGACGCCGTTCGCGCCGATCATGAAGTCCTCGATGAGCATCCGGGCGTTGTTGCGCTTCTCCTGGCGCAGGTCGACGATGCGCCCATTCTCCACCACCGGCCGGGCCTCGATCGTCTCCAGGTCCAGCGCGCCGTGCTCGTGGCGCAGCTCGCGCATCCGGTCCGCGACGCGATCCTGCAGCTTGATGTTCTCCGGCAGGCCGTCGACGGCGCGCAGCTTCTCCGGCATCTGCGCCTCGCCGTCCATCCACGCCCCGACGCCGTTGTAGGCGAGCTTCGCCTTGTTGTGCACGCGCGCCCGGTAGACCTCCCCTTCGACGACCGAGCCGCCGGCATCGACGATCATGTCGATGACCAACGCGATCCGCTCCTGCTGGTCGTTGAGCGAGGTGAGGTTCGTGGAGAGCTTCTCCGGCAGCATGGGGAAGATGCGCGCCGCGGTGTAGACGGACGTGGTGTTCGTCCGCGCGTGGTCGTCGATGGGCGTGCCCTTTCGGACCAGCGCATCGACGTCCGCCACCGCCACCATGGCTCGCACTCGCCCCCCGCCCAGATCCTCGGCTACGGTGAGCTGGTCGAGGTCGCGCGAGTCGTCGTTGTCGATGGAGCACCAGAGGAGCTCGCGCAGGTCGCGCACGCCGTCGGCATCCGCCGGCGCGTCGATGCCGGCCAGTTGCTGCTCGACCTCCGGGCTGAAATCAGGCTCCAGGCCGCGGTCGCGCATGGCCTGCTCGGCGATCTGGTCGAGGCGTTCTTCCTGCGTGCATTGCATGGCGCAGACGGTAGCATGGAGCGCGATGCATGTCGCTCCCGCCGGCGACCGCGCGTTGCTCATCGAGCTGCAGCCGGATGTCACGGCCGCCGAGCTCCACGCCGCCGCCGCGCTCGTCCGCTCCCGCGCCGACGTGCTGGCATGCATCGTCGGCCACTCGTCGCTCTACGTCGTCTTCCGCGGCACGCCCGATCCCGCGCTCGATCTCAGCGCCGCGCCGTTGACCTGGATGCCGCGCCGGCACCGCGTTGAGGTTGCGTTCTCCGAAGGCTTCACGCTCGAGCGTCCGGTCGTGCTCACCGCCCGCTACCTCGGCTTTCGCCCCGGCTGGGCCTACCTGGAAGGCTGGCCGTGGCCGATGCCCCGCCTCGCCACCTCCCGCCCCGTCAAGCGTGGCAGCTTCGCCGTCGCCGGCTCGATGGCCGGCATTTACCCGGACGACGGGCCCGGTGGATGGAACGTGCTCGGGCATGTCGTGGGCGAGCTGCCGCAGGTCGGGGCAGGCGATGAGGTGGAGATCGTTGCGGCGGAAGACCTGGGGCTGGAGATCGTCGATGGCGGGCACCTCGCGGCCATCGTCCGCGAGCCTGACTATCAGCGCCTCGCCCGCGGCCTCTCGCCCGGCGGCCCGTTCGATCCGCGCCTCTCGTCGCTCGCGCCGCTGCTCGAATGCGCGCTCGTCGGGCCGCGCGTCCGGTTCACGCGGGGCGGGCGGGTGGCGTGGATGGGGGAAGAACCGGCGTCCTTCGATGTGAACGCGGGCGACGAATACACCATCGGGCGCATACGCGGTGTGCGCGGATGGCTCGCGTTCGGCGACCCGGTCGACATCAGAGGTGACCATCAGGTCATCAAGGTGATGCCCGGCCCGCACGAGACGCCGCTCCGCTCCATCGAATGTGAGGTGACGCCGAGGCTCGACCGCGTCGGCATCAGGTTACGGCCACTGCAGGAGATCGGGTTCGAGCCCCCGGCCGACCTGAAGTCGATCGGGATGCAGTTCGGATCGATCCAACTGCATCCCGACCGGTCGCTGGTGGCGATGGGACCGGACCACCCGATCACCGGCGGCTACCTCCAGCCGCTCACCGTTCTGTGGGACGAACGGTGGAAGCTCGGGCAGCTCGCGCCGGGCGACCGGGTGCGTTTCGACTATTCGCCGTAGCTGTAGCCCTCGCGCGACTTCACCCGCAGGCCGGGCGTCTTGAGCGAGACCTCGACCTTCTGGTAGCCGTGCGTGCCGCGCGCGTGCGGCGAGTAGTAGCTGATGAGGTAATAGCCGTTGTTCGTCTGCTCGATCTTCTTCAGGGCGGGCTCGAAGCTGGTGTTGTAGCGGAAGTAGTCGCCGCTCGTATCGGAGGCGATCGACTCCAGCGTCTGGTGCACGACCGGCACGTCGTTGCCGACGATGTCGCGCTGGAGCTGCACCGGGTAGACCGCGACGTTGGCCTCGTTGAGGGAGTGGATCATCGGATCGTAGTAGCGGCTCTTGTTCAGGCGGATGCCGTCCCGGACGGTCTCGCCGAGCTCCAGGATGCCGGGGGAGAAGAGGATCACGTTCTTGCGGCCGCGGATCGAGTGCAGTTGGTTGCCGAGGAGCTCGAGCGCCTCGTAGACCGTGCCGCTGCGGTCCATCATCTTGGAGCGGTCGATGTCGCGCAGGATGGAGGGGCCGTTGCCGGCCGGCGCATCGAGGATGCCGCGGCCGAACCTGGCCGAATCGTCGAGCGCCGCGCGGAGCTGGCGCTTGTCGTTGGTGAAGTCGCTATAGACCTTGAGTCGGACGTCGTGGCCGACCACGGCGACGAGATCGCCCGGCTGGAGGCGCTCATCGATGAAGCGCCGCGCCGAGGAGCGGGCCTGGGCCAGCTCGTCGAAGAGCTGGTTGTCCTGCGGCTTGTCGAAGAAGATGACGAAGTAGCGCTGCTCGTTGATCCGCTCGACCTTGAACGGCGCCGAGCCCTCCTTCGCGTCGAGGAGAGTGCGGTTGGTGAAGTAGTCGACGGCGTCGATGGTCTGAGCGACGCCGTTCTCTTTGACCACGAAGTCGTCCTTGGAGAGGCCGAGGATCTGGTTGCCTTTGCTGTCCGTGACGATCGCGTCCAGGAGGACGAGATTGACGTCGAGCTTCTCCTGGAAGGCCGGCCGCTCCTGCCCGATGGCAGGCACAGCAAGGAGGGCCAGGAGGCCGGCGGCTGCGAGGTGTTTCATGGAGGGGTGCTCCTTTCCACGTCCCGCAACGCATTGGGCGGGCGGGGATTCCGGCGGGTGGGGCTGGTTGCAGGAACGTGTCACCGGCTGGCTGCGCGCGAGCGGAATGCGAGCGCCGCCGACCCCGTTTGACCCCCCGGCGGAAATCACCTATCATCCGCCCTCTTCAAACGCGGCCGGCGACGGTCGCTCCTGCAAATCGGGGCATAGCTCAGCCTGGTCAGAGCGCACGGTTCGGGACCGTGAGG
>DATEOX010000037.1:0-11012 GCA_035273585.1 Thermoanaerobaculia bacterium | reverse complement strand
GGAAGACGATGATCCCCGTCCCGGAGATGATCGAGGGATACGCGGACGTGCGGCGGCGATTGAGCGAGTGGCGGGAGATCGAACGGAAGGGACGATGACGCCGAAGAAAGAGATCGAAAAGCTCCGCGCGGAGCTCGACCGCCACAATCGCCTCTACTACATCGAGGCCAGGCCGGAGATCAGCGACTACGACTTCGATCAACTGCTGCGCCGGCTGCAGGAGCTGGAGGCGGCGCATCCACAATTCTTCGATCCGAACTCGCCGTCGCAGCGGGTGGGCGGGGCGCCGATCACCGACTTCCCGACCGTGATCCATGACCCGCCCATGCTCTCCATCGAGAACGCCTACACCCTCGACGAGCTGCGCGACTGGCACGGCCGCGTGCAGCGCGGCCTGGGGCGGGAGACGATCGAGTACGAGGCGGAGCTGAAGATCGACGGCGTCTCGATCGCGCTCACGTACGAAAAAGGGCAGCTCACGCGCGCCGCCAGCCGCGGGGACGGCGTGCGCGGCGACGACGTCACGCCGAACGTGCGCACCGTCCGCGCGCTGCCGCTGCGCATCGAACCCCGCTTCGCGCGGCTCGAGGTGCGGGGCGAGATCTACATCTCCAAGGCCGACTTCGCGAAGCTCAACCAGCAGGCGGAGGAGGCGGGGGAAGAGCCGCTGATGAACCCCCGCAACGCGGCCGCCGGCTCGCTGCGCCAGAAAGATCCGAAGCTCGTCGCCGCGCGGCGCCTCTCCGGCCTCGTCTACCACCTCGTCGCCGCGGACGACAAGCGCGTCGCGTCGCAGTGGGAGGCCTACGCGCTCCTCGGCGACCTCGGCTTCCCGCTCAATCCGCAGCGGCGGCTCTGCCAGTCGCTCGAGGACGTCGAGGCGTTCATCGAAGAGTGGCGCGAGCACCGCCACGACCTGCCGTTCGAGATCGACGGCATCGTGGTCAAGGTCAACAAGCGCGAGGAGCAGCTCGAGCTCGGGGCCACGTCGAAGGCGCCGCGCTGGATCGTGGCCTTCAAGTACCCGCCCGAGGCAGCGAAGACGGTGGTGCGCGAGATCCGGCTGTACGTCGGACGGACCGGCACCGTCACGCCGGTGGCGCATTTCGATGGCGTGCTGCTCGCGGGCACGCGCGTGGTCAACGCCTCGCTGCACAATTTCGACGAGCTGGCCCGGAAGGACGTGCGCGTCGGCGACACGATCATGGTGGAGAAGGGGGGCGACATCATCCCCAAGGTCATCGAGGTCGTCGAGCACGGCGAAGGCTCCGAGCCGTACCTGCCGCCGACCGAGTGCCCCGAGTGCGGACAGCCGCTGCACCGCTTCGAGGGCGAGGTGGCCATCCGCTGCATCAACCAGGGCTGCCCGGCCATCGTGCTGCAGTCCATCACCCACTTCGGCGGCCGCAAGGCGATGGACATCGAAGGCCTCGGCGAGCAGCGGGTGAAGCTGATGCTCGACGCGGGCCTCCTCACCGACTACGCGTCCGTTTACGAGCTGAAAGCGGAGGATGTGGCCAAGCTGGAGCGGATGGGGGACAAGTCGGCGAAAAAGCTCATCGAGGAGATCGAGAAGTCGAAGACGAACGAGCTGTCGCGCCTGATCTTTGCCCTCGGCATCCGCTTCGTCGGCGAGCGGGCGGCGAAGCTGCTCGCCGAGCGCTTCCGCACCATCGACGCGCTGATGGACGCCACCGTCGAGCAGCTCGTCGAGGTGGCGGAGATCGGGCCGGTGGTGGCCGAGGCCGTGACGTTTCATTTCTCGATCCCGGCCAACCGGGAGCGGATCGAGAAGATGAAGCGCCTCGGCGTCGCGCCGCGGCACACCGCCGCCGCGACGGGTGACCGCCTCGCAGGCAAGACCATCGTCGTCACCGGCACGCTGAACCGCTACTCGCGCGAGGAGATCCACAAGCTGATCGAGCGGGAGGGGGGGAAGGCGGGAAGCTCGGTGTCGTCGAAGACCAGCTACCTCGTCGCCGGCGAGGCGGCGGGCTCGAAGCTGGAGAAGGCGCGCGAGCTGAAGGTCGAAGTGTTGAGCGAGGACGAGTTCCTGGCGCTCATCGGAATGTGACTTCCTTCACAGCGCCGCCGCACACCGGGACCTAAGTTCCTGCCCAGTTCCCGGTTCCCATCAAATCAAAACGAAGGAGCCCAGCAATGTCTCTCTCTTTGCTCAGGCGTGTTCTGTTCCTCTCTCTTTTCGCGGCGCCGGCCGTCGCCGTGATCTCCTACGGGCCGCCGACGTTCCCCGGCACCGGCAGCGGCCCGATGGCCATCGTGGTCGGCGACTTCAACGGCGACTGCAACCCCGACTTCGCCACGGCGAACTCCGCGACGGCGGACGGCGTCACGATCCGCTTCGGTAACGGCACGGGCGGCTTTCCCACGTCGGCCACGCTGACCGGGCAGGTCGATGCCGAGTCGATCGCTGCCGGCGACTTCAACGGCGACGGCTTCCTCGACCTCGCCGTCGGCAACGTCGGCGGCTTCACGCTCCATCAGAACTTCATCCAGATCTACCTGAACGACGGCGCGGGCGTCTTCAGCCTCCAGCCGGCGACCGTCGAAGGCGTCAACTCGCGGGCCCAGGCGCTGCTCGCCGTCGACTTCAACGAAGACGGCCAAGTCGACCTCGTCGCCCCCGATGCCGCGGCGTTCAGCGGCGTGAAGCTCTTCCTCGGAAACGGCAACGGGACGTTCTCCGCCGGGACGCACATCGACGTGCAGTCGCCCGTCTCCTCCGGCGACGCGTTCGGTCTAGCGGCCGCGGACCTCGACGGCGACGGTCACCTCGACCTCGTCTCGGCCAACGGCGCGACGCTCTCCTGGCTCTTCGGCAACGGCAACGGCACCTTCGGCGCGCCGCAGATGTTCACCTATCCCGCGCCGCAGGGTGAGCTCGGCGCGGTGGACGTGACGAGCGGCGATCTCGATCACGACGGCGACCTCGATCTGGCCACGGTGGGCGGCAACGTCGCCGCCGGCGCGAGCGTCTTCCTCAACAACGGCGCGGGCGTCTTCTCCCGGACGCAGTTCTCCATGCCCCAGGCGCCGGCCAACCCGGTCTCCGTCACGCTGGCGGACCTCGACGGCGACGGCAACCTGGACATCGTCACGGCCAACCAGTCCGGCTGCACGCCGTGGGGGAGCAACCTCGCCGCGCGGCCGGGCAACGGCAACGGCACGTTCGGCGCCGCGATCCCCATCAGCATCGGCTACGGTCCGACCTGCCTCGACTCGCACTGGCAGCCGAACGACGCCGCGGCGGTGGACCTCAACTGCGACGGCAAGATGGACCTCATCACGCCGAACCTGAGCACGAGCTTCGCCAGCGTGATCCTCACCCCGGGCGGCGCGGACAACTCCGCGCCGGTGATCCACGTGCCGGCGAACGTCACGGCACCGGCCGACGCGACGTGCAGCGCGTTCGTCAGCGATGGCCAGATCGGCGCCGCCACGGCAACGGATAATTGCGGCTGCGCGCTCATCACGCGCAGCGGCGTCCCGGCCGGCAACATCTTCCCCCTCGGCGCGACGACCATCACCTGGACGGCGACTGACGCGAGCAACAACCAGTCGAGCGGGATGCAGACCGTGACGGTGACGGCGTCCGCGCCGACCATCAGCGGCCTCAGTGCATCGCCGAATCCGCTCTGGCAACCGAATCACAAGATGGTCACGGTGACGGTCGACTACACGCTGGCGGGCGGCTGCGGCAACGCCACCTGCGGCATCATCTCCGTGACGAGCAACGAGCCGGACAACGGCCTCGGCGACGGCGACATGCCGAACGACATCGAGATCGTCGACGCGCACCACGTGAAGCTCCGCGCCGAGCGGGCGGGCGGCGGCAGCGGCCGCGTGTACACGATCACCGTCGGCTGCGGCCCGGCCAGCGCCACGGTGACGGTCGCGGTTCCGCGCAACAAGTAGCGTCAAACAGGCGCGCGGGCGCGACACCCGCGCGCCATCCTCCGTATCAATGCGCATGAAACATTGTTGCGCGCTGCTCCTCCTCCTGGTCCCTCTGGCCGCGGCAGCGGAGACGGTCCGCTGCAATGAGGTCTCATTTCACGAGCTGACTCCCGCCAGGCCGGCCGAAACGTTCGATGTGGAACTGCGGGGCGGCGACATCGTGGCGGTGACGATGCGGCCGCTCTCCGGCTCGCTCCGCTCCGTCACCCTCGCCTTGAACACGCCGGCCGGCGTCACTCCGGCGCCTTCGGTCAGCGGCGGCTCCGACGGCACGATCCGATACGTGGCGCCGGCGTCCGGCATGTACGAGATCGTCACCGGCGCGGGAACGGAGCGGCAGAGCGGGCAATACGCGCTGAGCATCACCTGCGGCATCCCGCGAAACGTCGGCCCGCCGCGCGAATGCGTCCGCGAGTACCTCGTCTGCGGCCAGACCGGGCGCTGGCAGTTGCTCGAGGATGCCTGCCGCTTCAGCGAGTCGGATCGGCGCACCGTCCCGTACTTCATCCATGCGGAGAAGGGGGACGAGATCACGTGGGAGATGCGCTCGACGGATTTTCATCCGCGCATGGGCCTCTACTCGCGGTTCGGCGAGCTTCTCCAACGGGCCGAGACGGACGGCGACCGCGCGGTGCTCACCTGGAAGTCGAACGCCACGCGCGACCTCTTCGTCTACGTCACCTCCGAGGAGGAGACGGCGCGCGGCGCATACGAGCTGACGCTCTCCTGCGACACGTCGAGCTGCCTCGTCCCGGTGATCCTCGAGCAGCCGCACGACGTCGTCGTCGAGTTCGGCGAGCAGGCGCAGCTCAGCGTGAAGGTCGACTCGAAGAGCGAGATCACGTACGAGTGGTGGGACGCCGAGGCGCTGCCGGTGAGCGTCGGCCACGCGCGGGAGCTCGTCACGCCGCCGGTCACCCGGCCGAAGGCGTACTACCTGTACGTCGTGACGCCGTGCGGCGAAGCGCTGAGCGACATCATCCGCGTCACGCCGATGCGGGACCGCCGCCGGCCGCGCGATGATTGATACCATCGCCGCGTGCATCCCATCATCTCCCCCGAAGACCTCCCCTCCGATGCCATCCTGCTCGACGCCCGCCCGCCCGAGGCGTATGCGGCGGGCCACTTGCGCGGCGCGCGTCATGCGGACGTCGACCGGCAGCTCAGCAGCGCGTGCGATCCGGGCGCCGATCCGCGCAACGGCGGGCGGCATCCGCTGCCGCCGGTCGGGCGGTGGGGGGAGCAGCTCGGCGCATGGGGCATCACGCCGGCGACGACCGTCGTGGTCTACGACGACCAGGCCGGCGCGAACGCCGCGGCGCGCGCCTGGTGGATGTTGCGCGCCGTCGGCCACGAGCGGGTGGCGTTGCTCGACGGCGGCTTTCAGGCGGCCGTGGCGGCGGGGCTGGAAGTGACGCAGGACGCGCCGGAGGTAGTGCCCGCGGCGCCGTATCCGGCCATGCGCTGGCAGCGGGAGACCGTCGACCGCGCTGATGTCGAGCGCTTGCGGCAGGACCCCGAGTGGCGCGTGCTCGACGTCCGCAGCGCGCCGCGCTTCCGCGGCGAGACCGAGCCGATCGATCCCGTCGCGGGGCACATCGAAGGGGCCGTGAATCTGCCGTTCACCGAAAACCTGGTCGACGGGCGGTTCAAATCACCCGACGAGCTGCGGCGGCAGTATGTCGAGTTGCTGGGAGACGTGACGCCCGAGCACCTCGTGGTCCATTGCGGCTCCGGCGTCACCGCCTGCCACACCCTCGTGGCGCTGGAGGCGGCCGGCATCGAGGGCGCGCGCCTTTACGTCGGGAGCTGGAGCGAGTGGTGCCGCGTGTCATCCTGAGCGCAGCGAAGGATCCGTACCGCTCTCGCGCCGCGCCTGAAGGTGCGGATCCTTCGCCGTCTTCGCGGCTCAGGATGACATTAACGCCAAGCCAGGATGTCGACGTTCGCCCGCGCGCGCAATTGCGTGGTCCACTTCTCGATCTCTTCCTGCAGGCGTGACGACTTGAGCAAGGCGCGGATCTCCTCCCGCACCTCGGTCAGCGGCGGCACGGGGAGCCCGCGCGCGCGGCGCTGCTGCGACCACGGCCCGGCGTAGTTCTGCTCGATCTCCTCCGTCGAGACGAAGATCAGCGGCGAAAAGCGCTCCTGGATGTAGGCCTCGACCTGGAGCTGCCGCTTGACCAGCGCCCGCACCTCGTCCGGGGTCAGCTCCGCGCGGGCCACCGCCGCGTCGAAGTCGGCCGGCGATGCGAAGCGCCCGGCGATCTCCCGCAGCCGGGCCTCGATCGAGTCGCGGGGGATGTCCTGGGCGCCGAAGCGCTCCACGTCGCGGAAGCGGAGGGCCTGGGCGATGAGGGCGTCGAGGACCGAGCGGCGGTAGTCGTCCTCCGACTCGTTCGCACGGCGGGGAAAGAAGCGGATCTCGGCCATCTGACCCACCTCGCTCACGGCCAGGATCTGGCGGTCGATGACCGCCGCGACGCGGTCGACCGTGACCGCGAACAGCGGCCGGCAGACGGCGAGCAGAACGACCAGGACCGCGACTCTCCGAGAAATCATGCGCCCGCTTCCCTCGTTAGCCTTGACACCATCGGACCCAAGTTCCTACAGTGGGTCCGCGTTGGCACTCCTAACTGCTGAGTGCTGAACCAGATCCATGAAACTCGACCTCACCGACCACAGGCTCGACAGCCGCGCCCGCGAGGTGCTCCGGGAGATCATCCTCCAGCATATCGCGAGCGGGGAAGCGATCAGCTCCCGCTCGCTCTCGAAATCGGGCCGCTTCCAGCTCTCCCCGGCCAGCCTGCGCAACGTGATGGCCGACCTGGAAGACCTCGGCTATCTGACCCATCCGCACACCTCGGCAGGACGCGTGCCGACCGACCGCGGCTACCGCTTCTTCATCGAGTACCTCATGCAGCAGCGCAAGATCTCCCAGCGCGAGCGGGAGGTCATCGATGACGAGGTCGGTCACGTGCACGAGATCGACGAGGTGCTGCAACTCGCCTCCCGCCTGGTCAGCCGGCTCACCGACCAGGTGGGCGTCGTCTTCATGCCCACCCTCCTCCAGTTCGCCGTCCGCAGCGTCGACTTCATCCTGGTCGGCGGCGACAACAAAGTCATGTGCGTCATCGTCGGCGTGAACGGCGTGGTGGTGAACCGCATCGTCGAGACGCGCCTGTCGTTCACCCGCGAAGAAGTGGAGAGGATCGGCAAATACCTCACCGTCGAGTTCAGCGGCATGACCCTCGACGCCATCCGCAGGCGCCTGATTCGCATGACGGAGGAGGAGAGGGCGCTTCACGATCAGATGCTGCAGAAGACGATCACGCTCGGGATCGAGACCGTCGGCGACGTCGCCCCGGTCGAGCACGAGCTCTACGTCGAAGGGGCGGCATCGATTCTGACCAAGCCCGAGTTCGCCGATGCGGCGGCCATGCGCAAGACCTTCCTCGCCCTGCAGGAGAAGGAGAAGCTGGTGGAGATCCTCGAGTCGTGCCTGAGCGAGGACGGGCTGCAGATCCTGATCGGCGCGGAGAGCGACTTCACCCAGATGAACAACTTCAGCATCATCGCGCGCCGCTACGGCTCGCAGGCCGGCCCGCTGGGCATGGTGGGCATCATCGGCCCCATGCGCATGGAGTACGCGCGGATGGCGCCGCTGGTCGATTACCTCGGCCGCGCGCTGAGCCGCAAGATCGAAGAACAGGAGCAGCACCCGTGATGGACGAAGAAACGCCGAAGAGCCCGAACGTCGCCGACGACGACGCTTACGTGATCGAGGACACCGGCCAGTCGGTGGACGAGATCGAGCACGAGATGGAGCGCACGGCCAACGAGGCCGCCCAGGAGCGGCCGGCGGGCGACCCTCCGGTCGACGCGCAGGAAGACGAGAGGCGCCAGTTGCACGACCGCTATCTCCGCACCCTTGCCGACTTCGAGAACTTCCGCCGCCGCTCGGAGCGGGAGAAGAACGACTTTCATCGCTATGCCCTGGCCGGCTTCATCAGGGACCTTCTCCCGATCCTGGACAACTTCGACCGGGCCCTGGAGCACGCCGAGGAGGGCGACGATTTTCATAAAGGCGTCCTCCTGATCTATAAGCAGCTCTTCGACGTGCTCAAGAAAAACGGGGTGCGGACGATCGAGGAGACGGGCGTGCCGTTCGACCCCAACATCCACGAGGCGGTCATCCGGGAAGAAGATCCCTCCGTCCCCTCCCATACCGTGACCGCCGTCCTGCAGAAAGGCTACTTCCTGCATGACCGGTTGCTGCGGCCGGCGATGGTGAAGGTGGCCGTGGAGTAGTTGTTGGTTGTTGGTTATTAGTTGTTAGTAGAACACTGGTCGACGATCCGTACTGTACTAACAACCAACAACTAACAACCAATAACAACCCAGAATGACAGTCCTGACCCTGCTGTTACGCTGACGACAAATGCCCAAGATCATCGGAATCGACCTCGGCACGACCAACTCGTGCGTGGCAGTCGTCGATGTGACGACGCCGCAGGTCATCCCTAATCGCGAGGGGAGCCGCACCACTCCGTCCGTGGTCGGGTTCACCGAGGACAGCGAGCGGCTGGTCGGGCAGATCGCCAAGCGGCAGGCCATCACCAACCCGTTCAACACCGTCTTCGCCATCAAGCGCCTCATCGGGCGCAAGTACGACTCTGAGGAGGTCGCCCACGCCAAGGCAATCCTCCCGTACCAGATCGTCCCGGCCCCGAACGGCGACGTGAAGGTGAAGGTCCGCGACCGCGAGTACTCGCCGGAGGAGATCTCCGCCTTCGTCCTGATGGAGATCCGCGCCTTCGCCGAGGACTTCCTCGGCGAGCCGATCACCGAGGCCATCATCACCGTGCCGGCGTACTTCAATGATTCGCAGCGGCAGGCCACCCGCGACGCGGGCAAGATCGCCGGCCTCGACGTACTGCGCATCATCAACGAGCCGACCGCCGCCGCGCTGGCCTACGGCCTGGACAACAAGCAGAACCAGCTCATCGCCGTCTACGACCTCGGCGGCGGCACGTTCGACATCTCCATCCTGAAGCTGGAGGACGGCCTCTTCGAGGTCCTCTCCACCTCCGGCGACACCTACCTCGGCGGCGAAGACTTCGACAAGCGGGTCATGGACTGGCTCATCGAGAGCTTCGAGCGGGAGAGCGGCATCGACCTGCGCGACGACCGGATGGCGTTGCAGCGCCTCAAGGAAGCGGCGGAGCGCGCCAAGTGCGAGCTCTCCACGAACGATGAGAGCCGCGTCACGCTCCCGTTCATCTCCGCGGACGCCTCCGGGCCGAAGCACCTCAACGCGGTGCTGACGCGGCGCGAGTTCGAGAAGATGGTCGAGGACCTCATCCAGAAGACCATCGATCCGGTGAACGACGCGCTCAAGGCGGCCGGCGTCACCGCGCGGCAGATCGACGAGGTGGTGCTCGTCGGCGGCCAGACGCGCATGCCGAAGGTCATCGAGGCCGTGCACAAAGCCTTCGGCAAGGAGCCGAACCGGAACATCAATCCGGATGAGGTGGTCGCGATCGGCGCCGCCGTTCAGGGCGGCATCCTGCGGGGCGACATCAAGGACATGATCCTCCTCGACGTCACCCCGCTCTCCCTCGGCCTGGAGACGCACGGCGGCCTCTTCACCAAGATCATCGAGCGCAACTCGACCATCCCCACCAAGAACTCGCTCATCTTCACCACCGTGGCCGACAACCAGAGCAAGGTGCAGGTGCACGTGCTGCAGGGCGAGCGCGAGTTCTCCCGCGAGAACAAGTCCCTCGGCAAGTTCGACCTGGTGGGCATCCCTCCCGCCCCCCGCGGCGTGCCGCAGATCGAGGTCACCTTCTCCATCGACTCGAACGGCATCGTGAACGTCACGGCCCGCGACCAGGCCACCGGCCAGTCCACCGGCGTGCAGATCAACCCCGCCGGCGGCCTCTCCAAGGACGAGATCGACCGCCTGGTCAACGAGGCCAGCGAGCACGCGCGCATCGACGCCGCGCGCCGCGAGATCCGCGTCGTGCAGAACAAGCTGGAGGGGATGATCTACACGAACGACAAGGTCTTCCGCGAGTTCGGCAAGCTCCTCACCGAGGAGGACCGCGAGCGCGTGGCGCGCATCATCGCCCGGGCCAAGGAGGCGGTGGTCACGGAAGAGAAGCAGTCCCTCAACGACGCGATCTTCGAGTTGCAGGGCGCCTCGCGCACCCTGACCAGCGTCATGCTCTACAACCCCCTCAAATCGACCGCCCCCAAGGGGACGGAGACCCCCGCTGAATAAATGATGGCCACGACAGAAAAACGCGACTACTACGAAGTGCTCGGCGTCGTCCGGACGGCGTCCGTGGACGACATCAAGAAGGCCTACCGCAAGCTCGCCCTCAAGTACCACCCGGACAAGAACCCGGGCGACGCGGAGGCGGAGGAGAAGTTCAAGGAGGCGGCCGAGGCGTACGGCGTGCTGTCGGATGAGGAGAAGCGCGCCCGCTACGACCGCTACGGCCATCAGGCCGCGAGCGGCTTCGGCGGCTTCGATCCGAACCAGTTCGCCGACTTCGGCGACATCCTGGGCGACCTCTTCGGCTTCGGCGACTTCTTCGGCACCTCGCGCCGCGGACGGGCCACCCGTCCGGCCCGCGGCAACGACATCCGCTACGACCTGCAGCTCGAGTTCATGGACGCGGTGTTCGGCAAGGAAGTGACCCTCGATGTGCCGCGCGTGGTGCAGTGCAAGACCTGCCACGGCGCCGGCGCGAAACCCGGCACGCAGCCGGTGACCTGCAGCGGCTGCGGCGGCCGGGGCCAGATCCGCTTCTCCCAGGGTTTCCTCGCCGTGGCCCGGACCTGCCCGCAGTGCGGCGGCGCGGGGAAGGTGATCAAGGAGCCGTGCGCGACCTGCGGCGGCGCGGGACGCGTGCGCGAGGAGAAGAAGATCTCGGTCAAGATCCCGGCCGGCGTCGACGACGGCTCGCGCCTGCGCGTGGCCGGCGAGGGGGAGGCCGGCTTCAACGGCGGACCGTCGGGCG
>DATEOX010000036.1:0-2433 GCA_035273585.1 Thermoanaerobaculia bacterium | reverse complement strand
GACGCGGCGCGCGTGCTCGAGGCCACGCTGGCCGCGATCGCCAACGACCGGCAGATGCAGCGCGACCGGCTGGCGCTGCAGCGCGTCTGTTGCGCGCCGCGTCTTCCGGCGCCGCTGCAGCACGCGCCGAAGCCGCGGCTGGCGTCGTGAACGGCTTCCATGCGATCGTCGCCGTGGCGGCGGTCGTCGCCGGCGCGATCGCATCCGTGGCCGGCTTCGGCATCGGCAGCATTCTCACCCCGCTCCTGATGATGCGCGTCGATCCGAAGGTCGCCGTGGCCGCGGTCTCCATCCCGCACCTCGTGGCCACGGCGCTCCGCTTTTGGATGCTCCGCACCTCGCTCGACCGGCGCGTGCTCCTCCGCTTCGGACTGACCAGCGCCGCGGGCGGCCTCCTCGGTGCGCTCGCCCACAGCCTGATCGGCGGCCGCACGCTGACCATCATCCTCGGCGCGATCCTCATCTTCACCGGCGCGGTGGGGGTGCTCGGCATCAACCTCCGCTTCGGCCCCGGCGCGGCGCCGGTGGCCGGCTTCTTCTCCGGGCTGCTGGGCGGGCTGGTGGGCAACCAGGGAGGCATCCGCACCGGCGCGATGCTCGGCTTCGACGTGCCGAAGGAAGCCTTCGTCGCCACGTCGACCGCCGTCGGTCTCGTCGTCGACGGCGCCCGCATGCCGGTCTACGTCTGGCAGGAAGGGGCGCGCCTCCTCCCGCTGCGGACGACCATCCTGATCATGACCGCCGGCGTCATCATCGGCACGCTCCTCGGCCGCGCCGCACTGGGGCGCATCCCGGAGACCGCGTTCAAGCGGATCGTCTCCGCGCTCGTGCTGCTGCTCGGCATCGTCCTGCTCGTCTTCTGATTGGGCATCTTGCGGCACGCCGCCGTATCTCGGCGCAAATGAAGCGCGTCGTCCTGCTCCTGCTGTTCGCCTCCGCGCTGCACGCGCGCGCGCTTCCTCCAGACCGGCCAGTCGGGGTTCAGCACGAAGTACAAGATCTGGCGGGAAGGATCGCGCGGCGCGCTGCCGGCGTGTTCCGGCTACCTGGGCACGAACCGGAATGCGGCCACTCCCACGAAAACCACCGCCGGCAACTCCTTCCTGCCGATCACGGAGATCGTTCGCTGGGACGAGCATGAGAACCCGTTGACGTATGCACCAGGTGTCATCACTCTCTTCGTTCCGCCAAACATCGTGCTTCCGGCAATCTCGAACCCGGCGACGAGCTCCGCGGCCTTCCCCGCGTTCGTCTCGCCGGCGGGCGACGGCGGCGGCTGGATGTACCTCAACCCCGCCGGCTGGGTCCCGGTCTGTCCGCCCAACTCGCGGCCGGAGATCTGCCAGCCCGGTGTTCCGCCTTACATCGGCAAGAATTGATCGCATGGGCGCTTTTCGGCGCGGCGCCGTACCTACTCGAAACAAATGAAGCGCGTCGTCGTCTTGCTGCTCTTCGCGTGTGCTCTCCAGGCGCAGCACATGGACAACGACGGCTCGTGCGACGTCTCCGTCGCTCCGGCGGCGACGCTCCTTCTGCCGTACTTCGAAGTGGAGATCGCGGCGCCCCTCCGCACCACGCTCTTCACGGTGACGAACGTCTCGAGCCGGCCGCAGGTTGCGCACGTCACGCTCTGGACCGACTACGCGTATCCGGTGCTCTCCTTCAACCTCTATCTCACGCCGTACGACGCGCAGCCGATCAACCTCTACGACGTGATCGCGCGCGGTGTGATCGCCGCCGACGCCGGCCCGCCCGGCACCGCCTGCGCCAGGCTGGCGAAGGAGGTCCCGAAGCAGTTGCAGACGGACGTCCTGCTGGCGCTGGCCATCGGGAAAAACTCGACGTGCACCGGCGCCGCGGCCGCGCCCCCCATCGGGAGCAACCACGGCACGATGGCCACCGGCTACGCGACGATCGACGTGGTGAAGGACTGCACGTCGACCATGCCGGCGAGCGAGGCGTACTTCCGCGACGAGCTCCTGTTCGACAACGTGCTGATCGGCGAGTACGAGACGTTCGATCCGGGCACCCGCGCCGCCGTCGGCGGTCCGATGGTGCACATTCGCGCCATGCCGGAAGGTGGGCCGGCCGGTGCCCCGGCCGTTCCGACCACGCTGCCGTACACCTTCTACACGCGCTACCTCGGCAACCTCGCGCCGGGGTTCGACCGCCGGCAGCCGCTGCCGTCGACGTTCGCCGCCCGCTTCGTGCAGGGCAATGGGACGTTCAACACGCGGTACAAGATCTGGCGCGAGGGAGCGCGCGGCGCGCTTCCGTCCTGCGTCGGATATCTCGGCACGAATGCGTATACCGACACTCCGACGCAGACCACGGCCGGCAACTCGTTCCTGCCGTTCACGGAAGTCATGCGCTGGGACGAGCATGGGAACGCCTTCGATTACGGTGGGCAGGTGGTCTTCTGCCCGCCCGTCA
>DATEOX010000035.1:0-5865 GCA_035273585.1 Thermoanaerobaculia bacterium | reverse complement strand
CGTCGAGGCTGAGGCGGATTTTCGCGTCGCTGAGCGAGCGAAGCAGCGTTGCGGCGGCGTCCTCGTTATCGATCAGGACGCTTTCCGTCACTTCCAGGTGCAGCGTCTGGGGGTCGACGGACGTGGCCACCAGGGCGCGCTCGACCTGCGAGTACAGATTCGGGTGGAGGAACTGGCGGGGAGAGAGGTTCACGTGGATGTGCAGTGGCTCGCGGTCGGGATCGACGGCGCGCCACAGGCGCAACTGCTGGAGCGCCTCGCGCAGCACCCACTCGCCGATGGGGAGGATCAGCCCCGTCTCTTCGGCCACCGGCACGATCTCCTCGGCCGAGACGAGTTGCTCGCCGCGCTGCCAGCGCAGGAGGGCCTCGAAGCCGATGATGTGCCCCGTCAGCAGCGACACGATCGGCTGGTAGTGGACGCGCAGCTCGTCGCGGTCGACCGCGTGGCGCAGCGCGGTCTCGAGCTGCAGCAGCTTCACCGCGCGGTCGTGCATCGTCTTGTCGAAGACCTCGTGCCGCGCCTTCCCCCGCGCCTTGGCCCGGTACATGGCGATGTCGGCGTCGCGCAGCACGTCCTCGGGGCGCTCGTAGCCGGTGGGGCTGAGGGCGATGCCGATGCTGGCGGTGGTGAAGAGCTCCCGGTCGTCGAAGGAGAACGGCACCTGCAGCGCCTCGTGTACGCGCTGCGCGGTGCGCACGGCGTCCGTCACCTGCTCGATGCCCTCCAGCAGCACGGTGAACTCGTCGCCGCCGAGGCGGGCCACCGTGTCGCTGGAGCGGATCACCTGCTTGAGGCGGGCGGCGACGGAGATGAGCAGCCGGTCGCCGAACGTGTGGCCGAGCGAGTCGTTGACGACCTTGAAGCGGTCGAGGTCGAGAAACAAGACGGCGAAGAGGCGCTCCGGATGGCGGCGCGCGGCCTCCATGGCCCGTCCGAGACGGTCCATGAAGAGGGCGCGGTTGGGGAGGCCGGTGAGCGAGTCGTGGAAGGCGTCGTAGGTCAGGCGCTCGACGGCGAGCTTCCGCTCCGTGATGTCCGTCTGCGAGCCGGCGATGCGCATGGCGTTGCCGTCGGAATCGCGCACGGCCAGGCCGCGGCTGAGCATCCAGCGCCAGCTCCCGTCGCGGCAGCGCATCCGGTGCTCGATCTCGATGTGCGAGCTGATGCCGTCGCGATGGCTGGCGATGGCCGCCTGCAAAAGCTGCAGCTCATCCGGATGGACGCGCGAGAACCACTCGTCCGGCGTGTTGCCGACGTCCTCCTCGTCCTCGCCGAGCATCGACTTCCAGCGCGGCGAGTAATAGACGGTGTTGGTGCGCAGGTCCCACACCCACAGCCCGTCGTTCGCGCCGCGCGCGGACAACGCGTAGCGCTCCTCGCTCTCGCGCAGCGCCTCGAGCGTCCGCCCCTGCGCCAGCGCGTAGCGGATGGAGCGCTCCAGCAGTTGCGCGTCGACCTCTCCCTTGATGAGGTAGTCGGCGGCGCCGGCTTCCATCGCGGCGACGTCGATCTCCGTGTCGCGCTGGCCTGTGAGCAGGATGATCGGTCGGCTGCAGCCGAGGGACTTCGCCTCGCGGAGGATCTGCAGGCCGTCGTGCTCGCCGAGGCGGTAGTCGACGAGATAGAGGTCGTAGTCGTTCGAGGCGATCTTGGCGATGGCCTCCTCGTAGCAGTCGGCCCAGTCGAGCTCGAAGCGGATGCGGCGGCTCTCGGAGAGGAGGCCCCGGGTGAGGACGAAGTCGTCCTCGTCGTCCTCGACGAGGAGCACGCGGATGGGTCGCGTCTCGATGTCAGCGATCATTCCTGTCCTTCGGCAGCTCGACGATCTCGATCCAGTAGCGCTTGATCTCCTTCATGACGTCGACGAGCGACGCGAACTGCACCGGCTTGGAGATGAACGAGTTCGCGCCGAGGTCGTAGGTGCGGTAGATGTCCTCCTCGGCTTTCGACGTGGTGAGGACGATGACCGGGATGCGGCGCAGCTCGGGGTCGGCCTTGATCTCGCGCAGCGCCTCGCGGCCGTCCATGCGAGGCATGTTCAGGTCGAGGAGGATCAGGCCGGGCGTGGGGGCGGCGTGAGGGGCGGAGAAGCGGCCGCGCCGGTAGAGGTAATCGAGCAGCTCCTGGCCGTCCTCGACGAAGCGGAGGTCGTTGACCACGCGGCTCTCGGCCAGCGCGTCGCTGGTGAGCATCCGATCCTCCTCGTCGTCGTCGGCGAGCAGGATGGTGATCGGGCGGGCTGCGTCAGGCATGCGTTCGCGTTCGGGTGATCACTGTTTCAACGGAAGAGTGATGACAAACGTCGCGCCGGCCCCCGGCGTACTGCGGGCTGAGATGTCCCCGTGATGGCGTTGCGCTATTTTGCGACAGATCGCCAGTCCAATGCCGGTTCCTTCGTATTTTCCCCGTCCGTGCAGGCGCTCGAACATGGTGAAAATACGCTCGGCGTACTGTTCTTCGAACCCGATGCCGTTGTCGCGGATGGTCAGCTCGCAACGGCCATTGCCGTTTGCGCGCGGTGCATGGAGGATGCCCGCCTCGATCTCCACCACCGGCGGCACCCCCGGCCGGTGGAACTTCAGCGCGTTCCCGACGAGGTTCTGCAGCAGTTGCCGGATCTGCAGCGGGTCGGCCTCGATCACCGGCAGCTCGCCGATCCGCACCTCGCCTTGGGTCTCGTGTAAACGCAGCTCGAGGTCGTGCACGACGTCCGCCGCCACCTGCCCCAGATCGACCGGCACGAAGGGCTGGGCCTTGGTGGTGATGCGGGAGAAGGCCAGCAGGTCGTTGATCAGCCGCTGCATCCGTTGCGCGGCGCTCTGCATCCGGGCCAGGTAGTCGCGCCCCTCGTCGGTCAACGCCTCGCCGTATCGCGAGCGCAGCCGGTCGCCGAAGGCCTGGATCTTCCGCAGCGGCTCCTGCAGGTCGTGCGAGGCGACATGTGCGAAGTCCTCCAGCTCGGCGTTGCTCTGGCGCAGTTTCTCGATGAGCGTGTGCAGCTCGGCCTCGGCGCGCTTCCGCTCCCGGATGTCGCGCACGATGACCACGGCGCCTTCTTCCACTTCGTCCTCGTGCACGGCGGAGATGGAGATGCTGACGTCGATCCGCTCTTCATTGCGGCTGATGAAGACCCGCTCCTGGTCGCGCACCGCGCCGCGCAGACCGCGCAAGGTGCGCGACCCGGTCGCCTCGAGCTCCTCCAGGACGTCGATCGGCTTGCCCAGGATCTCCGCCTCGCCGTAGCCGAAGAGCTTGCGCGCCGCGTCATTGATGACCCGGATGCGGCCGTCGGCGTCGAGGACGAAGAGCGCGTCGGCCATCGTCTCCAGGATCTCCCGCGCCGCCCGCGCGGCGGTGATGGCGCGCAGCCGGTGCCGGCGGATGTTCTGCGCGGCGAAGATGATGAAGGCCAGGACCGGGATGTAGCCCACCGGCCGCCGGTCGACGCCGAACATCGGGACGAAGTCGACGGCCGCGCAGTAGACGATGAGGAAGGCGATGAGCAGGTCGCGGATGCGCTTGCGGCGCACGGCGTCGAGCGTCTGCCGGTACTCGCGCAGGTACTCGGCGGCGTTGAGCGCCAGCGCGGCGACGAACCAGGCCACGAACGGGATGCCGAGGATGCCGAAGCGCGGGTACCACCCCCAGTGGTAACGCTCGATGCCGGTGACGAGGAGGCGGCTGAAGATGATGAGCGCCGCAAAGAGGGCGCTCATCAGCCAGAGGAGGTTGGCCAGCTTGCGGCGCTCGAGGCGCAGCGCGGTGACGGTGAACTCGTAAACCGCCGCCGGCAGGAACGCGACGGCGCAGAGCGCCAGACGAGCCCACTCGCTCGCGTCGTCGGGGCTCGTGGAGGCGAAGAGGAGGGCGAAGGCGGCGAACCAGATGGCGACGAAGGCGATCATCGCGCAGAAGAGCACCGCCACCCGCGAGGCCCGCTGTCGCGACCAGATGGCCACGGCCAGCCCGAAAAGCGCGAGGCTCAGCACGCACCAGGGCAGCCAGGTTGTGAGGGGCACGGGGGGATTGTAGCGATAACGATGAACGAGGAAGGATGAACGAGGAACGAGGAACGCCCGCCCAGGCCGTTCATCGTTCATCCTTCATCGTTCATCGTTCTAAGATGGCCGCTTGCAGATCATTGATCTGATCATCATCCTCGCCTACCTCCTCGCCGTCCTCGCGGCGGGCGCGTGGTTCGGGCGGCGGCAGTCGACCACCAGCCGCTACTTCCTGGCCGGCGGGAACGTGCCGTGGTGGGCCATCGCGGCGTCGATCGTGGCTACCGAGACGTCGACCATCACCTTCATCTCCGTCCCCGGCATCGCTTACGCCCGCGGCGGCAACTTCACCTTCCTCCAGCTCGTCCTCGGCTACCTCTGCGGCCGGGTCGTCATCTGCCTGGTCTTCATGCCCGCCTACTTCCGGGGCGAGCTGGTCACGGTTTACGAGCTGCTCCAGCAGCGCTTCGGCGCGCGGGTGAAGGCGCTCGCCGCGACGCTCTTCATCACCATGCGCACCATCGCCGACGGCGTGCGCCTGCTCCTCACCGCCATCGTCCTCGGCGCGGTGTATCGCGCGTTCGTCTCATCAGCCGACGTGTCGACCGCCATCCAGGCGTCGATCATCGCCATCGGCATCGTGATGATCGTCTTCACGTTCATGGGCGGGATGGAGGCGGTGGTCTGGACCGAGGTGGTGCAGCTCTTCATCTACATCGCCGGCGCGGTCGGGGCGGCCGTCGTCCTGGCGCAGAAGATCCCGGGCGGCATGGACACGGTGCTGGCCATGGGCGCGGCGAACGGCAAGTTCCGCGTCTTCGACTTCGCGCTCGACTTCACCCGCTCGTACGTCTTCTGGGCGGGACTGATCGGCGGCTGCTTCCTGACCATGTCCACGCACGGCACCGATCAGTACCTCGTGCAGCGCTATCTCTGCACGAGCTCCGCGCGGAAGGCGTCGATCGCGCTGCTCGTCTCGGGGGCGGTCGTCCTCGCGCAGTTCATCGGCTTCCTCTTCATCGGCGTGATGCTCTTCGCCTTCTACGACGGCGCGCCGTTCTCCGCGACCGACCAGGTCTTCCCCGACTTCATCACCCGCCATCTGCCGTCAGGCCTGGCCGGGCTGGTCATCGCGGCCATCTTCGCCGCGGCGATGTCGTCGTCGCTGAACTCGATTGCCGCGACGTTCGTGGCCGACCTCTACGCGCCGGCCGTCCGCAACCGCGGCGACCATCACTACCTGAAGGTCTCTCGCGTGGTGACGGTGATCGCCGGCCTGGCCCAGATCGGCGTCGGGTTGGCGATGCACAGCCAGCGGCGCTCGGCCCTCGATGCGGCGCTCTCCGTCGCCTCGCTCATCAACGGTCCGATCCTCGGCGTGTTCCTGCTCAGCGCCGTCCGGCGCGGCACGCCCCTATCGGCGCTCATCGGGATGACGGCCGGCATCGCCGTCGTGCTGACGGTCTGGCTGGCCACGCCCATCGCGTGGCCGTGGTACGCGGTGATCGGCGCGCTGACGACGCTGCTGGCCGGCTACGCCAGCGCCGGCTCCCGCTCGCGCTCGAGCAACTCCCTGCAGACCGATGCCACGTAGTGCGCGAAGCGGCGCGGCTCGTGGCCGATGACGGTCTCCTGCTCGGCCAGGTCGCGCGGGTCGAGGGCGAGGCCGTGCTCCTGGTAGAAGCGGTACATGATGCGGTAGTCGTCGCGCTTCCATTTGGGCATGCCGGTGGCGACGGTGCGCTCCCACAGCTCGAGGTCGTCGCCGGCGTAGCGTACGCGCCGCTCGAGACAGCGCTCGTAGGCGGCGGCGACCGTCTCGCCGGTGAGCAGCTCGGAGGCGCCGAGGGTGTAGATCTCG
>DATEOX010000034.1:0-4091 GCA_035273585.1 Thermoanaerobaculia bacterium | reverse complement strand
CCGTGACGGTGGCCAACCTCGTGGCGGTGGGCATCATCGTCTGGAGGGACTGGCGCTCGCCGATCATCTACTTCCTCGTGCAGGCGGCCGTCGCGGCGGTGCACGTCGTCGCGCTGCATTTCGTCCTCTGGCGCCGGATGCCGGGCAGCGGGCCGGCGAAGGCGGCGCCGCACCGGCTACGCGAGGTGTGGCGCTTCGCCGCGGGCATGACCGGCCTCACGCTCTGCGGCATCCTCCTCTCGCAGATGGACAAGGTGGTGGTCAGCCGCATCGTGCCGCTGGAGGAGTTCGGCTATTACATGATCGGCGCGCTGGTCGCGAGCGGGCTGCTCATCATCCTCACGCCGGTCTTCAACGCCGTCTTCCCCCGCTTCTCCGCGTTGGCCGCGGCGGGCGATGAACAGGCGGCGCGCGAGCTGTACCACGGCGTGGTGCAGGTGCTCGCCGTGCTGCTCCTCTCCGCGGCCGCGGTGGCGGCGATGTTCTCGTACGATGTGCTCCTGCTCTGGATGCGCGACGAGAAGACGGCGCGCGCCGCGGCGCCGATCGCGGCGGTGCTGCTCACCGGAACGGCGCTCAATGGCCTCATCTATCCGACCTACGCGCTTCAGCTCGCGCACGGCTGGACGCGGCTCGGCCTGATGATCAATCTCGTGCAGCTCGCCATCGTCATTCCGCTGCTGATCGCGTTCGCCTCGTGGCGCGGCGCGATCGGCGCGGCGCTGGTCTGGCCGATCCTCAACCTCGGCTACATCGCGGCCGGCGTCCCGCTGACGCACCGCCGCCTGTTGCTTGGCGCCGCCGGCGAATGGCTGCGCGATGTGCTGCCGCCGCTCGTCGTGGCAGTGGCCGTCGCCGCGCTCGCGCGGTTCTTCCAGCCGGCCGACGTGTCGCGCCTGCTGTACCTCGTGATGACCTCGGCTGTCACGCTGGCCGCCGCATCGTTCGCGGCCCCGCGCGTGCGAGGAGCGCTGCTGCGCCGATGATCGACCTCTCCATCTGCATCGCCACCTTCAACCGCGCGCGCTTCCTCGGCGAGACGCTGGAGAACATCCTCGGCCAGGCGCCGCCGAACGTGGAGGTCCTGGTCGTCGACGGCGCCTCGTCCGACGACACGCCTGCGGTCGTCGCCGAGGTGCAGCGCCGCCATCCCGCGCTGCGCTATCAGCGGCAGGAGGCGAACGGCGGCGTCGACCGCGACTTCGATGCGGCGATCGCGCTCGCCCGCGGCACGTACTGCTGGCTCTTCTCCGATGACGACCTGCTGAAGCCCGGCGCCATCGCCGCGGTGCTGGCGCAATTGGGCCAATACGCGCTGATCATCGTCAACGCCGAGGTGCGGGATGCGGAGCTGCGCGTGGTGCTCGATCCGAACCGGCTGCGCATCGAGGGCGACCGCGTCATCGATGATGATGAACGGCTGCTGGCCGAGGCGGGGGAGTACCTGACGTTCATCGGCGGCGTCGTCATCCGCCGCGATCTGTGGCTGGCGAGAAAGCGGGAGCCGTACTTTGGGAGCCTGTTCATCCACTTCGGCGTCATCTTCCAGGAGCCGCTGCCGGGGCCGGCGCTGCTGATGGCCGAGCCGCGGATCGTCATCCGCTACGGCAACGCCATGTGGACCAGCCGCGGCTTCGAGATCTGGATGTTCAAGTGGCCGCGGCTCGTCTGGTCGACGCGCTTCGGCGACGCGGCGAAGGAGCGGGTCACCCCGCGCGAGCCATGGCGCAGCGCCGCGCGGCTGCTCATCCATCGGGCCATCGGGTCGTACTCGCGCGAGGAGTACGAGCGTTGGCTGCCGCGGCGGCCGATGGCCCGGATCATCGCCTCGCTGCCGGGCAGCATGGTGAACGCGCTGGCGCTGGCCGCGCTGGCGATCATCAAGCGCCGGCCGACTACCACGCGGGTCGATCTCCTCAACAGCCGGTGGCGCCGATGAAACGCGCGCTCATCACCGGCATCGCCGGGCAGGACGGGCACTATCTCTCCGAGCTGCTCCTGGCGAAGGGCTACGAGGTCGTGGGCCTCGCGCATGGCCCGTTCGACGATCCGCGCATCGAAGTCGTGCAGGGCGACGTCGGCGACGAGCGGACCCTCGACGCGCTCTTCCGCCGCGAGTACGACGAGCTCTACAACCTCGCCGGCGAGTCGTACGGGCCGCGCTCGTGGGACGATCCGGCCGCCATCGGCGAGACGCTCGGCATCGCGGTGACGCGGCTGCTGGAACGGATCAGGGGAACGAAGACGCGCTTCCTGCAGGCCTCGAGCAGCGAACTGTTCGGGCACGCGACGGAGGTGCCGCAGAGCGAGCGGACGCCGCTGGCCCCGATCACGCCGTACGGCGCGGCGAAGCTGTACGCGCAGACGATGGTCGCCGCGTACCGCGCGAGGCATGCCGTATACTCCTGCGCCGCCATTCTGTTCAATCACGAGAGCCCCCGCCGCCGCCCGGAATTCGTCACGCGCAAGATCGCGCGGCACGCCGCCGCGGCCCGTCTCGGCATGGCCGCCGAGCTGCGCCTGGGCAACCTCGACGCGCAACGCGACTGGGGCTTCGCCGGCGACTTTGTCGAGGCCATGTGGTTGATGCTGCAACAGCCAGAGGCGGATGACTTCGTGGTCGCCACCGGCCGCGCGCACACCGTCCGCGACTTCTGCGCCGTCGCCTTCGAGCACGTCGGACTCGACTACCGCGACCACGTGACCGAAGACCCGGCGCTCGTGCGCCGCGATGATTTCCAGCGCATCGGCGACCCCTCGAAGGCGCGTCACATTCTCGGCTGGGAGCCGCGCGTCTCCTTCGAGCAGCTCGTGCAGATGATGGTCGACGCCGACCTGGAGGCGCTCCGATGATCGCCCGCACCACCTGCCGCGTCTGCGACGGCGAGCTCGACCCGATCCTCTCCCTCGGCGACCATTACGTCTCCGACTTCATCCTCCCCGGCCAGCCGGACGGCACCCGCGCGCCGCTGGAGCTCGTCCTCTGCCGCCAATGCCGGCTGCTGCAACTGAAGCACACCGTCGCGGGGGAGCTGATGTACCGCAACTACTGGTACCGCTCCGGGACGAACCAGACCATGCGCGAGGCGCTGGCGGACATCGCGCGCAAGGCCGAGACGCTCATCCGCCTCCAGCCCGGCGACGCGGTGCTCGACATCGGCTGCAACGACGGGACGCTCCTCGCGGCCTACGAGACGCCGGGCATCACCCGCATCGGCTTTGACCCGGCGGAGAACCTCGCGCCGCTCTCGCGCAAGGTCGCCGACCGGGTGGTCGTCGGCTTCTTCGACGCCGACGCGCTGCCGGACGCGAGGCCGAAGATCGTGACTAGCATCGCCATGTTCTACGACCTCGAGGAGCCGCGGAAATTCGTGGCCGACGTCCGCCGGGTGATGGACCCGAACGGCCTATGGATCGTGCAGATGAGCTATCTGCCGCTCATGCTCCGCGAGCACGAGCTGGGGAACGTCTGCCACGAGCACCTCGAGTACTACTCGCTGCAGTCCTTCGAGTACCTCCTCGACCTGGAAGGCTTCGAGATCGTCGACGTGGAGATCAACGACGTGAACGGCGGCAGCCTGCGGGCGTACATCCGCCGGAAGGCTGCGGACCCTGCGGCGTTCGCCGACGAGACCTACCGCAAGCTCGCCGCCGGCCGCGTGCAGGCGTTGCGCGACGACGAGGCGAAGCTCGGCCTCGACACGCCCGAGCCCTACCGCGAGTTCGCCATCTGGTGCGAGCGGATCAAGAACGACGTCGTGGCCTTCATCCGCGATGCGGTGCGCCAGGGGCGCAAGGTGTACGTGTACGGCGCGTCGACGAAGGGGAACACGGTCCTGCAGTACTACGGCCTCGACGCGTCGCTGATCGAGGGGGCCGCGGAGCGCAACCGGGACAAGTGGGGGCGCCTCACCGTCGGCACGCACATCCCGATCGTCTCGGAGGAGGAGGCCCGGGCAAAAAAGCCGGACTACTTCCTCGTGCTGCCGTGGCATTTTCTGCGCGAGTTTCAGGCCCGCGAGCACGCCTACCTGGTGGACGGGGGGCGGTTCATCGTCCCGGCGCCGCACTTCACGCTGATCTGACGTACG
>DATEOX010000033.1:0-3401 GCA_035273585.1 Thermoanaerobaculia bacterium | reverse complement strand
AGGACGGCGTCACCCACCGCCTTCTCTATCTCCAGCGAGCGGTGGAACGGCGGCACCTTGCCCGGCGGATCGTCGCTGCCGAAGGTGTGCACGTGCTTCGCCGACGCCTGCACGCCCGCGCGCTGGAGCACGTCGCGCAGGCTCACGCCGCGCCAGTGCGCGTTGCCCACCGCGCCGTAGCGCCACTGCACGCCGGGGACGACCGGCGCGTGCAGCGCGCGTCCGTTGCCGGCGCACTGCAGCACGCACGTCGTCTCCGCGATGGGCATCTTCTTCAGCTCCGCGAGCGTGAGGCGCAGCGGCTTGTCGACCTCGCCGTCGACCACGAGGCGCCACGTCGCGAGGTCGGGCGGATGCGGAATCCAGTGGCTGCGCACGAAGAAGAGCTCATTCGGCGTGAGGTAGTCGGTGAGCAGCTCCAGCGGCGTCTCGGCGTTCTGCGCGTAGCCGTTCATCTGCAGCATGTGCTTGCCGGCCGCGCGTGCGACAATCGGGAACGCGCCCGCGGCGGCAAGGAAGGTGCGGCGGCTGATCATGTGCGGAAGTGTACGCTTCGCCGGCGCCGCCCGCTGTTTCCGAAATTCGAGTGTGGAAACCCACCTCCCGCGCAACTCCATGTGACGTGTGATGAGCCATTTGATGCGGCCGCGGATCGATCTGGTCCGCCTTTTGCCCTGAAGGCGCAACGATGTTGATCAGACGACACGACGACTGGCGGTTGATCTGCGATTGCCAGCTCCACGCGCGGCGCGAGCGGACGTTGTGGCGCCGCTCGATCCGCGCCGCGAAGTGGACGGCGCGCCACGTCGGGCGCCGCGGCGCCGCGCTGCTCATCGGCGTCCCCGTCGCGCTGGGCATGATCAACATGCCGACCGAAGCGATGAACATCTCGCTGCCGGCGCTGCGCGACGAGATGCGCGCCGACTTCCGCGCCGTGACCGGATCGGGCTCCAGAGCGCTGCCCATCATCACCCAGCGCGTACGCGACGAGTTCCTCGATCCGCATCACACGTCTCTCTTCACCCTCGAACATGCGAAGGAAGAGTTCTTCCGCACGCAGGTGAAGTACGGCTCGATCATCTATCGCGAGGCGAAGCGCAACAACCTGCCGCCGGAGCTGGTGGCGGCGGTCGTCGAGGCCGAGTCGGACTTTCGCCAGAACCTCGTCTCGACGAAGAACGCGCAGGGGCTGATGCAGATCCTGCCCAGCACCGGCCGCCTGATGGGCGCCGATGACCTCTTCGATCCGAATGAGAACGTCGCCGCCGGAACGAAGTACCTCCGCTACCTCTTCGACCGCTTCCAGGACGAGCGCGTGGCCATCGCCGCCTACAACGCCGGCGAAGGCAACGTCGAGAAGTTCGGCGGCATCCCGCCGTTCCCGGAGACGCTGAATTACCTCCGCAAGGTGGACGAGCGGCAGGCGCACTATCGCAACACGGTGCGCGGCGCGTACGTCTCGGAACTCCGCCTGCGGACCGCCAATACCGCCCCCTAAACCGCTATCATCTGCGCCATGCCTGTTGTGCCTGGCACCGAGCGCCGCGAGTTCCAGCGCCTTCGTCTCGACCCACCCATCCCCGCCACCCTCGGCAGCACCGCGGTCTCGCTGCTCGACGTCGGCGTCCTCGGCGCGCGCGTGCATCATGCCGCGCCGCTCGACCAGCAGTATTTCGAGCTCCGCTTCTCCCACGGCGCGAATGAGATCGGCCTCCGCTGCGAAGTCGTGCGCACCTACGACAGCCAGCATGCGAAGTATCCCGGCACCGGGCTCGAGTCCGGCCTGCGCTTCCTCGCCGCGGTGGGCGAGTCGGGCGACCATCTGCGCTCGATGCTGGGCGAGATGGTGAAGGAGCAGCTCGCGCAGCGCCAGGCGACGTCCTCCGAAGCATTCAGGGAACTGGTGGACGGCGACAAGACCGTGCGCGGCACCGAGGCGGGCTTCATCTGCTACCGGCTGGAGGGGAACGCGTGGAGACGGCGGCCGGTGTTCCTGCCCGAGCAGCCGGCGAGCGGCTTCACCGTCGCGCGCAGCGAGGACCGCAACGAGATGCAGCGCCTCTGCGCCGTCTACGCTGCATCGGATGAGGAAGGGCGGCGCCTCATCCGACTCTTCGCGGAGCTGAGCGTCAGCGAAGCGATGGAGATCCCGCCGCGGGCGTAGCCGGCACGGCTCGCCGTGTCATCCTGAGCGAAGCGAAGGATCGCACCGATCTTGCGCGGCGCCTGAAGGTACGGATCCTTCGCCCTCTTCGGGGCTCACGATGACACCGTAGCCGGCTCGGCGACGCTCGCCACCTGTAGCGTGAAGTAGAAGCGCGTCCCCGCTCCCTGCTCGCTTTCCACCCAGATGCGGCCGCCGTGCGCCTCGACGATGCCTTTCGCGATCGGCAGCCCGAGGCCGGCGCCGAGACGCTCCGCGCGCTTGGCTTGCCAATAAGGATTGAAGATGTCCGCCAGGTTTTCGCTCGGGATGCCCGGCCCGGTGTCAGACACGGTGAAGAGCACTTCGTTGCCGTCGCGCAGGTCGGCGCGGAAGGCGATCACGCCGTCCGGCGGCGTGAACTTCATCGAGTTGCCGATCAGGTTCTGCAGCACCTGCAGGATGCGGTGCCGGTCGGCCTGCACCTCCGAGATGCCGTCGCCGATCTGGTACTCGAAGGTGATCTGATTCGCCGCCGCCTGGGCCTTGAACAGCTCGTACATCTCGCGGAAGAGCTGCTCCACTTCCACCGGCGCCGGGTCGACGGGGAGCTGCTTGCCGCCCTCCAGACGCGTGACGTCCAGCAGGTCGGCGATCAGCCGGTTCATCCGCCGCGCCGACATGTCGATGGTCTCGAGCTGCTCCTTCTCCTCCTCGGTGAGGTTCTCGGAGGTGGCCAGCAGCGACGAGCCGAGGACGACGGCGCTGAGCGGATTGCGCAGGTCGTGGGAGACGATGGCCAGCACTTCCTCGCGGGCCCGAACGGCCTGCTGCGAGCCGAGGTAGAGGCGGGCGTTGTCGATGGCCAGCGAGCCGTGGCGGCCGAGCTCCGCGAGGAGCGACGCGTCGTCGGGCTGGAACGGCTTCCCTTCCGGCGACGCCGCGATCAGGACGCCCAGCGTCTGGCCGCGGCTCACCAGCGGAACGACGATCATCGCCCGCTGGCCGGCGTCGGGTGTGCCGAGCATGTACGAGCCGAGCGCGGACGCCGACCCGACGAGCTTCGCCTGCCGCTCCTGCATCACCCACACGACCGCCTCCGGGATGTCGCCCAGCGGCGCGCCGATCGTCTCTTCCAGTTGCGCGCGGAACCGCGCGTCGTGATGCGCGGCCGCCGCGCGGCGCAATCCGCCGTCCTCCATGGCCATGTCGATCACCACCGCCTCGGCGAGGTTCGGCACGATCAGCTTGGCCAGCA
>DATEOX010000032.1:0-3473 GCA_035273585.1 Thermoanaerobaculia bacterium | reverse complement strand
CGACGACTGGGACTCCTTCATCGAGCTGGTCAACTATCTGTACGAGCATCCCACCGAGGTGCGCAGCTCCGATCCTGTCCGGATGCGCGACGGCCGCGAGCTGTCCCGCTCCAGCGTCCCGGTCACCGCCGAGGACGGCACGCCGATGGGGCGCGCCTGGTACTTCCGCGACGTCACCGAGGCGCGCAAGGCGGAGCGGTTGCAGGGGGCGCTCTTCCGCATCGCCCAGCTCAGCCGCGAGTCGCTGGCTCTCGACGATTTCTACGCCGCCGTGCACCGCATCGTCGGCGAGCTGATGGACGCCACGAACTTCTTCATCGCCGAGTACGACGAGGCTCGCAACGTCGTCACCTTCCCCTATTTCGTCGACGAGCGGGACAAAGTCGCGGACGGCCTCAGTCCCGGCCACGGCCTCACCGCGTACGTCCTGCGCACCGGCCGTCCGCTCTTCGCCTCGCCGGAGCGCTTCGAGGCGCTCATCGCCGACGGCGAAGTCGACCTCGTCGGCGCGCCGTCCGTCGACTGGATGGGCGTGCCGCTCACCAGCGGCGAACGAACCTGGGGCGTCATCGGCATCCAGTCCTACGACGAGCAGGTGCGCTTCTCCGAGCGCGACCTGGAGATCCTCGTCTTCGTCGCCCAGCACGTCGCCTCGGCCATCGAGCAGAAGCGCAAGGCGGACGCCCTCGCCGACAGCGAGCGCCGCTACCGGCAGATGTTCGAGAACAACCGCGCCGTGCAGCTCCTCATCGATCCGACGGACGGGCAGATCGTCGACGCGAACATGGCCGCGTGCGACTTCTACGGCTACACGCACGACGAGCTGCGGGCCATGCGCATGTGGAACATCAACGTCCTCGGCGAGGCGGCCATCCGCCAGGAGATGCTCAACGCGGCCAGGCAGGAGCGCAGCTATTTCATCTTCCGGCACATGCTGGCCAGCGGCGAGGTGCGCGACGTCGAGGTCCACTCCGGCCCCATCGAGACCGGCGGGCGCAACCTCCTCTACTCCATCATCCACGACGTCACCGAGCGCAAGCGCGCCGAGGAGGCGCTGCTGGAGTCGGAGGAGAAGTACCGCAACATCTTCGACTACGCCTCGGTCGGCATCTATCAGGCCATGCCTGATGGGCGCCTGCTCACGGCCAACACGACTCTCGCCGCGATGCTCGGCTACGACTCGGCGAGCGAGCTGCTGACGCGGCGCCTCGGCGACGACATTTACGCCGACTCGAACGACCGCGAGGCGATCCTCGCCGCGTACGAGCCGGGCGGCAGCGCGCGGAGCTTCGAGCTGCAGTGGAGGCGGAAGGACGGCTCGCGCATCTGGGTCCAGCTCAGCGCGCACGCCATCCGCTCCGAGACCGGCGCGCTCTACTTCGAGGGCTTCGTCTACGACATCACCGAGCGCAAACGCGCCGAGCAGTCGCTGGCCGCGGCGAACGCGCAGCGCAAGGCGGTGCTCGACTCCGCCACGCGCGTGGCCATCATCGCCACCGACGCGGCGGGCATCATCACCGTCTTCAACACCGGCGCGGAACGGATGCTCGGCTACTCGGCCGAGGAGATGATCGGCCGTCGGTCGATCGTCGACCTGCTCCGGCCGGAGGAGGTGGCCCAGCATGGCGCCGGCCTCACCGCGGAGTTCGACGAGCGCGAATGGACCTACCTGCGCAACGGCGGCGAGGCCATCACGGTCGCCGCCTCGGTGACGGCCCTGCGCGCCGGCGACGGCTCCATCAGCGGCTTCCTCCACGTCGCGACGGACATCACCGCCCGCAAGCAGGCCGAGGAGCTGCTGCGCAAGCAGTCCGCGGCCATGACCGCGTCGATGGATGGCATCGCCATCCTAAACGAGCGGCTGGAGTTCACCTATCTGAACGACGCGCTGGCGCGGCTGTACGGCTATCCCGATCCGAAGCAGATGCTCGGCCACAACCTCACCGACCTCTTCGAGCCGCACGAGCAGGTGCGCTTCATCACCATGATCGTGCCGGCGGTGGCGCAGCACGGACGGTGGCGCGGCGAGGCCACCGGCGCGCGGCGCGACGGCGCGACGTTCCCGCAGGAGATCTCGCTCACGGCCATCGAGGGCGGCGGGATGGTCTGCGTGGCGCGGGACATCACGGAGCGGACGTACGCCGAGGAGCAGATCAAGCACCTCGCCTATCACGACGCGCTGACTGGGCTGCCGAACCGGCTGCTGTTCAAGGACCGGCTGACGGTGGCCCTCTCGCACGCGCAGCGCGACCGCTCGCGCATCGCGGTGCTCTTCCTCGACCTCGACCGTTTCAAGGTGATCAACGACTCGCTCGGGCACAACATCGGCGACCAGTTGCTGCAGGCGGTCGCCACGCGCGTGCAGTCGTGCGTCCGCGAGTCGGACACGGTGGCGCGCCTCGGCGGCGACGAGTTCACCCTCCTCCTGCCCAACCTCCTCCGCTCCGAGGACGCGGCGCCCATCGCGCAGAAGATCCTGGAGGCCGTGCGCTACCCGTTCCACATCGAGGGGCGGGAGTTCTTCACCACGACCTCGATCGGCATCAGCCTCTATCCGGAGGACGGGACGGACGCGGAGACGCTGATCAAGAACGCCGACACGGCGATGTATCAGGCCAAGGAGCAGGGGCGCGACAATTACCAGCTCTTCAACGCGTTCGTGAACGCGAAGGCGCTGCAACGGATCGCGCTCGAGCACGGCCTGCGCCGCGCGCTGACGAACGCCGAGCTGGCCGTGCACTACCAGCCGATCTTCGACCTCCGCTCGGGAACCGTGACGGGGATGGAGGCGCTGCTGCGCTGGCGGCACCCGGAGCTGGGCATCGTGCCGCCCGCGACGTTCATCCCGCTGGCGGAAGCCACCGGCGTGATGGTGCCGATCGGCGGCTGGGCCATGCGCGAGGCCTGCCGCCAAGCGAAGGCATGGCACGACGCGGGCCTCAAGCACCTCTCGCTCGCCGTGAACCTCTCCGTGCAGCAGCTGCAGAGTCCGGACCTGCTCCAGCGCGTGGCCGACATCCTGAAGGAGACCGGCCTCCCCCCGCGCCTCCTGGAGCTGGAGATCACCGAGTCGAGCGCCATGCAGAGCCCCGAGACGAGCATCCGCACCCTCTACGACCTGAAGAAGCTCGGCCTGCGCATCTCGCTCGACGACTTCGGCACCGGCCACTCGTCGCTGGCGTACCTGAAGCGCTTCCCGATCGACACCCTCAAGATCGACCAGTCCTTCGTCCGCGACATCACCTCCGACCCCGACACGGCGGCGATCGTGACCGCCATCATCGCCATGGCCCACTCGTTGCGCCTGAAGGTGATCGCCGAGGGGGTGGAGTTCAGCGACCAGGCCGCGTTCCTGCGCAAATACGGCTGCGACCAGATGCAGGGCTACCTGATCAAGCCGCCCGTCCCCGCCGAGGAGTTCCTGGGGTTCGTGAGCGAGGTGACCGCGGAGCCGCCGCGGTATGGGTAGGGGG
>DATEOX010000031.1:0-10891 GCA_035273585.1 Thermoanaerobaculia bacterium | reverse complement strand
GCGCGAGAAAGTCATCGAGGTTCCTGCGCGGCGACACGACGCCGGGCGACGGCCAGTCGGTGCCCCACAGCGCTTTGTCGGCGATGTCGGCGAGACGCGGCAGGTAGCGGGGCAAAGACTTTGGGGGGATGCCCGACAGATCGACGTACACGTTCGCGTGCCGCCGCAGGAGAAAGAACGCGGTCTCGCCGTACAGGGGGCGGCCGGCGTGGGCCAGGATGATCTTCAGGCGGGGGAAGTCGATGGCCACGTCGTCGATCGGCATCGGGTCGGCGAAGACGTTGCGCGCTTTGGGGAAGACCGACGTCCCGGTGTGGAACATCACCGGCACGCCGCGCTCCTCGCACTCGCGGTAGATCTCCGCCAGTTGCCACAGCTCGTGACGGTACGCGTTCGGGGCGAAGAGCTGGTGCGGCGGATGGATCTTGATCATGCGGATGCCGAGGTCGAGCACGCGGCGGATCTCGTCATGCACCTTCAGCTCGTGCAGCGGGTTGACCGAGCCGACCGGCAGCAGGCGGTCGCGATGGTCGCGCGTGAAATTCGCGATCCAGTCGTTGACCTCGCGCGTGAAGCCCATCACGTCCGGCGAGACGTAGTTGATGCAGCACGCCCGCTCGATGCCGTTCTGGTCGAGGAAGCGCAGCACGTTCTCCGGCGAGGAGACGATCTCCCGCGCGCCGGCGTGCGAGGGGTCGTCGACCAGCGCGAGCGCGTCCGGGGCCACCATCTCCCACGGCTGGACGTGGATGTGGACGTCGAAGACGTTCATAAAACGATGAACGATGAGCGATGAACGATGAGCGAAAGCGTCACCGGCATCTCCTGTTCATCGTTCATCCTTCCTCGTTCACCGTTCAGGAAAGCATCACCAGGCGCATGCAGACCGCGCTGGCCGGACAGGCGTCCTGCAGCTCGCGCGAGCTGAGAAGCTGCGGGTGCACCTCATCGCGATCGATGGTCTTGAAGCCGCGCTTCCGAAAATACTCCTCGGCGGTGGTGGTCAGGACGTAGAACTCGCGCAGGCCGCGCGAGGCGAGACGGTCGAGGAGCTGGCGGACGATGCGCCGCCCGAGGCCGCGGCTGCGGTACTCCGGGTCGACCGCCACCGAGCGGATGAGCGCCGCGTACTGGTACGCCTCGGCGCCGCCGCAGGCGACCATGCGCGGGCCGTCCGTGGCCACGATGAACGTCTTCCAGTGATCCTCGACGCCGGCAGTCGGCAGATCGTTGGCCAGCAACAGTTGCGTGATGCCGTCGAGGTCTCCCGCGGCCGCGGCGCGGATGGTGATCTCGCTCTCCATGCGGTGATCGGGATGATACATGGCGCGCGGGCAGACCGCCCGCGCGCGTTCCATCTATCAGTGACGGCCGGTGTTGCTGTCGGTCTGGCCGGAGCGCTTGCTCGGCTCCTCGCCGGGGTTCTCCGAACGGCCGATGTTCTCGCCGAACTCGGCGCTCGAGCCGCTCTGCGTGCGGCCGAGGTCCTGCGACGTCTTGCGGTTCACGTCGCCGGCTTCCGTCGGAGTGGTGCTGCGGCTCACCTTGTCTCGATCACGGTTCTCCATCGTGCAGCCTCCTTCGGTTATTTGTACTGCAATGGAGATGCCGCGATTCAACGTAACTCGAACAAAACAGAGACCGTATAGTTCAGCTCCTGCGTGCCGCTCTCCACCGGAATGTCCGACACGGCCATCTCCGCCACCGCCCCCTTGGCCATCTGCATCGGACGCGGATACGGCGGCTGCTGCGCTCCCCCCTCGGTGATGGTCAGCGCCCGTCCGATGGAGCGGCCGGCGGCCTGAGCCAGGAGCGCGGCCTTGGCCCGGGCGTCATCGAAGGCGGCCTTGAGGCCCTGATCGCGCCCCCGGGTTGGATTGGAGACGACGAAGTTGAGGCCGGACGACTGGTTGACGCCGTTGGCCACGGCGACCTGGAGCAGCTTGCCGGCCGCGGCCGGGTCGTCCTTCGTCACGGTGATGTTGTTCGAGACCTGGTAGCCGATGATGCGCGGCAGCTTGCCGGCCTGCTGCTGCGAGTAGTCCTGCTGGGGGAAGATGGAGAAGTTCGAGGTCTGCACCTCGGTGTCCTTCGCGCCGGCCTTCTTCAGCGCGGCGATGGTGGCCTGCACCTTCTGGTTGTTCTCGTTGACGGCCTCCTCGACCGTGGGGGCGAGGGTCTGCACGCCGACGGTGAAGGTGACGCGGTCGGGGGTGAGGGTGGCCTTGCCCGTCCCCGTGACGCTGACCGTCTCGGCCCAGGCCGACTCGCGCGGGGCGGTGGTGCCGGACTGCTGGGCCAGCGCCGCCGCGGCGCCCGAGGCCAGTGCGATAATCATCAAAATCCGTTTCATTTCTCCTCCTTCGATCCCTTAGAATGCGCCGCCGCCCCGATCCGCATGGCAGATCCGAACGACAAAGTCCCAGGCCAGCCCTCCGGCCGCTATTACGTCGACACGCAATGTATCGATTGCGACCTCTGTCGCGAAACCGCGCCCGCCAATTTCATGCGCAATGATGAGGAGGGCTTCTCCTTCGTCTTCAAGCAGCCGGAGACGGAAGAGGAGGAGACGCTGTCGAAGGACGCCATGGACAACTGCCCGGTGGAAGCCATTGGAAACGACGGCGGGTGAAAGACGTTGTCAGTTGTCAGTTGTCGGTAGCTCCGCTGACAACCGATAACCGACAACCGATAACGGTTCTCGTCCTCAGTGCATCTTCTTATCCACGCTGACCTGGTCGTGCCAGTCATCCGCGAGCAGGACCTCGATCAGCTCCTGCAGCTCCTCCATGTGGAACGGCTTGGTCAGGGCGGCGGTCATGTTGTTCCCCTTGGTGATGGTCAGGATGTCGCCCTTCCCTGAGGCGACGACCACCGGGGTCTGCTTCCCCTGCTGGAGGTACCAGGCGATCCACTCCTCCCCGCTCATGCCCGGCAGGTTCAGATCGAGCAGGATGAGGCGGGTGTCGGGATTGCTCTGCAGGATGGTCATCCCTTCGACGGCGCCCGATGCGGACAGCACCTCGTAGCCGCGCTTCTGCAGGTACGACTTGTAGAGGTGGAGGACTTCCGGATCGTCCTCGATGGCCAGGATCTTGTTCTGCGACCGGCTTGCTTCGAGCTGCATGATCAGTCTCCTGTGTGGCGGCCTGATGCGAAAGCCATGCTAACCGCTGTCCGCTGCGGCGCATACAATCGACGCCCATGGGTCTCGCCCTCTGGCTGACGGCCGGCGTCGTTACCGTCCTCCTTGCGAGGATCGTTCCGCTCGGCCGTCCGGGCCATGCTCTGGCCGAGGTGATGGCCGGCGGGATGGCCTCGCTCCTGGCGGGGTTGACCGCCACCGCGCTCGACTTCGGCGGCTGGCGTGAGCCGGACTGGCGAGCGGGGCTGTTCGTCTTTTTCGTCGCCGCGGCGGCGGTGGGCCTCGTCAGGGCCGCGACGGTGTTATTCTTACGCAACACACCGTGAAAAACCTGATCCTGGCCTTCGCCGCAGTGCTGCTGCTCGGCACCTGCTCCGCCTACAAGGCGCAGCACACGGGGACGGACAAGAACACCACGCGCGCCGAGGAGCAGGCGCGGCAGATCCCGCCGACGCCGAACCTGCTGGCGCTCTTCGAGGAGCAGCCGGTGGGCGTCAAGCAGGCGGTGCTCATCTGGCAGCTCGACAAGTACGTCGAGGAGCTCAGGTCGAACGGCAAGTACGACTGCTGCGTCAAGCCCGGCTGCCGCGAGTGCGTCATCCGCGCCGGCGAGTGCCACTGCCGGAAGGTCATCAATGCCAGCGGCCCCTGCTGCGGCGAGTGCACCGCGGCCTGGGTCGAAGGACGCGGCAACACGGCCGGCATCGACCGCGAGAAAGTGCTCGAGCACCTCGGCTGTACGCGCGAGCTGTACGAGAAGAAGGTGCCGGAAGGGATCACGCCGCCGGGCCAGCCGGCGAAGACGCAGTAGCGATCCGCGCCGCCTCCCAGCGCTCCCCTTTCCGCAGCGCTGCCACCGCTCGCACCGTCTCGGCGCGCAGCCTCGCGATGTCGATGCCGCGCGCGTTCGTCACCTCGTCCATGGCCCGGATCCCCTCCTCCAGCCTCTCGATGGCCGGCCGCCGCTGCAGCACCGCGGCGTGATGGAAACCGACGCTCACCTGCAGCAGCACGCGCGCGAGCGGCACCTCGTCGCGCACCGCCTCGAAGAAAAGCTCCTCGAACAGATCGCCGGCCTCGTAGAAGTCGCCGGCGTTGAAGAGAGCGATCGCCTGGACGAACCGCGGATCGTCTTCCACATGAAGATTGTAGGATGTCGCGCGCATGCGCCTGCTTCGCGGCGTCACCATCATCTTCCTCATGGCCGTGAACCTCTGCCTGTGGGGAATCCCGGTGCTCCTGGGAGGGCTGGTGCGCGCCGTCTTCGACCGCACCCGCCTGCGCATCCGGATCGTGAGGTTCACGGCCCATCTCGCCGAGCGATGGGTGGCGGGCAACAACTTCATCTTCGACCGGATGCTCCCCACGCAATGGGACATCGAGGGGGTCGAGGAGATGAAGTACGACCGGCACTACCTCATCGTCAGCAACCACATCTCCTGGGTCGACATCTTCGTCCTCTTCCGCGTCTTCCACGGCCATGCGGCGTTCATCCGCTTCTTCCTCAAGCAGGTGCTGATCTGGGTGCCGATCGCCGGCCAGGCCTGCTGGGCGCTCGACTTCCCGTTCATGAAGCGGCACTCGGCCGAATACCTGGCCAAGCATCCGGAGAAGCGCGGCGCCGACCTGGAGACGACGCGGCGCGCCTGCCAGCGCTACCGCGAGGTGCCGGTGGCCATCCTCAACTTCCTCGAGGGCACGCGCTTCTCACGGGAGAAGCAGGCCGACCAGGGCTCGCCGTACCGCCACCTCCTCCGCCCGCGCATCGGCGGCATCGCCTTCGTCTTCGCCTCCCTCGGCGACCAGCTCGACGCCTTTCTCGACGTCACCCTGGCCTACCCCGGCCATGACGTCCGCTTCTGGGACTTCATCACCGGCCGCGTGCCGCGCATCGCCGCGCACGTGCGGCGCATCGCCGTGCCGCCGGAGTTCTGCGCCGCGACGGTGATCCAGCCCCAGACGACCCGCGCGTTCAAGCAGTGGATCGAGCAGATCTGGTCGGAGAAGGACGCCCTGCTGGACGGGATGCTGCGCGCGTAGAATTGCGCGAGATGCAAATCGGGGCGGACGTCCTCTACAAGGCACTCTTCGATACCACCCCGGACGGCATCATGATCGTCGACGCGGCGGGGACGTACGTCGACCTCAACCCGAGCATGTGTCGGATGCTCCACGGCACACGCGAGCAGCTCGTCGGCCGCCACTTCCGCGACTTCATCCCGCCCGACCGCCTCGACGACGCGATCGCCGCGTTCGGACAGCTCCGCAGCGACGGCGCGCTGGCGGTGGAGTTTCCGGTCCGCGCCCTGGACGGGTCGGTGCTCCACCTCGAGTGGCGCTCGCGCGCGGACTTCGTCCCCGGCCTGCACTTCTGCGTGGCGCGCGACGTCAGCGCTTTGCGCGAGTCGGAGGAGCGCTACCGCGCGTTCATGGCCAACACCAGCGAGGCCATCTGGCGCTTCGAGCTGGAGGAGCCGGTGCCGATCCTGCTCCCGCCCGACGAGCAGATCGAGCTTTTTTACCGCCACGGCTATCTCGCCGAGTGCAACGACGCCATGGCGGCGATGTACGGCTTCGCCAGCCGCGACGAGCTGACCGGCGCGCGCCTGGGCGACCTCCTCGTGCGCGACGACCCGGACAACATCGCCTACCTCTGCGCCTTCATCGAGTCCGGCTACCGCCTCACCGACGCCGAGTCGACGGAGCGCGACCGCGAGGGCAACACGAAGTACTTCGCCAACAACCTGCTGGGCATCATCGACGGCGGCGCGCTCGTCCGCGCCTGGGGGACGCAGCGCGACGTCACCGACAGCCGCCGCTCGGATCGCGAAAAGGCCGTGCTCCTCGCCACCGCCTCATTCCTGGCCCAGGCCTCGGAGGTCCTCAGCTCGTCGCTCGATTACGACCAGACGCTGGCCGCGATCGCCGCGGTGGCGGTGCCGCAGTTCTACGACTGGTGTTTCGTCGACGAGGTCGACGCGCACGGCGTCGTGCGCCGGCTGGTGATCAGGCATTCCGATGAGCGGCAGATCGCGCTGGCCAAGGAGTCGGAGGAGAAGTTCCCCACCCTCGGCGACCCGTCGTACGGCCCGCCGCGGGTGATCAAGACCGGGCGGGCGGAGATGGCCGTGGAGATCGACGACGCGATGCTCGTCCGGCTCGCGCGGAGCGAAGAGCACCTCGACATCCTGCGCCGGATGGGCTTCTGCTCCGCGGCGATCGTCCCGCTCGTGGCCCGCGGCCGCACCCTCGGCGCGCTCACCTTCGCCAACTCCGAGTCGGGCCGCCACTTCGACGAGGCGGCGCTGCGCACGGCCGAAGATCTGGCCCGGCGCGCGGCGATGGCCGCCGACAACGCGCGGCTCTATCAGCAGCTCGAGAGCGCGAACCGGGGCAAGGACGACTTCCTGGCCACCCTCTCCCACGAGCTGCGCACGCCGATGACGGCCACCCTCGGCTGGGCGTCGATGCTCCGGATGGGCGGCCTCTCGGACGATACGCTGCGCACCGCCGTCGAGACGATCGCCCAGAGCACCGCCGCCCAGGCGAAGCTCATCGACGACATCCTCGACGTCTCGCGCATCGTGACCGGCAAGATGCAGATCTCGCTGCAGCCGGTGCGGCTGGCCGATCCGATCGGCGCCGCGCTGGAGACGGTGCGCTCCGCCGCGGACGCGAAGCAGCTCGCCGTCGACCTCGAGCTGGCGGCGGAGGAGGCGCGGGTGAGTGGCGATCCGGCGCGCCTGCAGCAGGTGCTCTGGAACCTCCTCTCGAACGCGGTGAAGTTCACGCCGCGAGGCGGGCGGGTGCGGGTGGTCCTGGACCGGCCCGAGACCGGCTCAGCGCGCATCACGGTGAGCGACGACGGCGAGGGGATCGCGCCCGACTTCCTGCCGTTCGTCTTCGAGCGCTTCCGCCAGGGCGAGACGGGGATGAACCGCCGCCATTCGGGCCTCGGCCTCGGGCTGTCGATCGCGCGCAACCTGGTCGAGCTGCACGGCGGGCGGATGACCGCCCACAGCGACGGCGTCGGCCAGGGGGCGACGTTCACCGTCTTCCTCCCCCTCCTCCCGCCCGCCCGCGAGGGCGAGCCGATCGGCGCCGGCCGCTCGACGCCCGCGCTGCTGCGCGACCTGCGCGTGCTGGTGGTGGAGGACGAGGACGCCACGCGGACGATGCTCGGCGTGGCGTTGCGCCAGTTCGGCGCCGACGCGGTGGCCGTCGCGAGCGCCGAGGAGGCGATGCGCGCGTTGACCGCGGGCGAGTTCGACGTCGTGGTGAGCGACATCGGCCTGCCCGGCGAGGACGGCTACTCGCTGATCAGACGCATCCGGGAGAGCGAGGGGCGGATGCGCGGCGTCGGCGCCATCGCCCTGACCGCCTACGCCGCCGGCGGCGACCGCGACCGGGCCCTCGCCGCCGGCTTCCAGTCGTACCTGTCGAAGCCGATCGACCCGGCGGTGCTCGCGGCGGAGGTGCAGCGGATCGGGCGACAATAGGGGCTCCGATGCTGAAGCTCCGCGAAGAACAGCTCGCAGCGTTTGCACGAGCCCGGGAGGCGGCGTTCCGGCGCCAGCTTCGGGCCGAGGCGCGGCGGCACTGGCCGGAGGAGTGCGCGCTGCTGGACGAGGCGGGCCTCGCGGCGCGGATCGAGGAGGCGGTGGCGCGCGCGGCGAAACACGGCTTCACCGCGGAGATGGAAGTGGCGCGCTGGGTCAACCTGACCATGGCCCTCGGCCCGGAGCTCGACGTCGATCCGCGCTATCCGTGGGCGGCGGCCATCCTCGCCGACGAGGCCATCGCGACGCCGCACAAGATCCGCCGCCTCTGCGCGCTGGCGGCCGAATCGCTGGAGAGGCGGCCGTCATGACGGCGATGCCGCCCGACGGCGGAAGCAGCAAGAAAGAGCGGTTCGTGGCGGCCGATCAGAGCGCGCAGGAGAACTTCGCATCGACGGACGCAGGCGCGACGCAGCACGCCTGCAAGAAGTCGCTGCTCAAGATCTGCATTGCCATGCGCGACGACCTCAACCAGCCGATGGCCGACGTCCCGTATCGCCTCACCGTGGGCGAACAGACGTGGGAGGCCAGCACCAAAGCAGACGGGATGGTCGTGCAGGAAGTGCCGGCGACTTCGGAGACCGGAGAGTTGGCCTTCTGGCGGGACGGTGACAAGAGCCGGGAGCCGGAGATCTGGGAGCTCGGCCTGGCCGAGATGGACCCGCTGGCGATGGCCAGTGGCCAGGAGAGCCGCCTGGAGAACCTGGCGTTCGACGCGCGCGACGAGGACGGCGTCGACCAGGCCTCGCTCGACGAGCATCTCTTCTACTTCCGCCTCTGGGCCGGCCTGCCGGACGATGGGGACGCGCAGCCGATGCTGGCCAGGTTCTACGACCCCTCCTCCACCGAGGAGCCATTCGATTTCCTGGCGGTGGAGGCGGAAGAAGAAGAAGAGGCGGACATCTGATGGGAAAGGTCACATCGCCGAAGCTGCGTCCCACCTGGAAAAGGCGCCACAAGCTAAGCGACAGAGCGATCGAACAGATCGAGGCGCGGCTGGTCGACACTCCGCGAGGCGGCAAGGTCCTCGTCCTTACGGGGAAGCGGCGGCTGAAGATCTACCTCGTGCCACGCGACGCGAGAGGCGGTGACGTGATCATCGCGCCGACGACGACCGATTTCGTCTCCTTCCTTCACCACATCGACATTCACGACGCGGGCGGCGGCTCCGTGCTCGTCGCGCTCTATTTCGACTCCTTCTCCCTCGACTTTTTCATGAGGAACGCCGAGGCAATGGTCAAGAACGACGACTTTCCGTTCGACGAGATGGCCGTCGCGGCGTCGAGCTGTCTGTTCGAAGTGCTCCTCCCCGACCGCGACTTCGTAGGATTGGACCGCACCCTCCAGGCCGCCCAGAAGGGGAACCCGATCGTGCAGGGCCTGCGGGCAGGGACGTGGTGGATCCTGACCGAACGGTCGCGGTTCGCGCCGAATACGATCATGGTCACCAAGACCGTGCCGTTTGCCGGGAGCAACGATCCGCTGTCGATCCTCACCGCGGGCGAGGACACGGTCGCCGTCATGTCCGGGCTGCGCGCGCCTCCGCTGGACATGCTCCGCGTGCTGGTGAGGATCTCTCACGAAGACGATGGAGAGTCGTATCCCAGACTATAGGAGGACCGGGTGCCCGGACTGCTCAAGCGCAATACCGCCAATTTCAACGCGCACGTGCTGACCTGGATCGGCGGCGGGGGCAACAATCCCGGCGGCTTCGCCATGGCGCCGAGCTTCATCGGCGTGATCGACGTCGGTCAGGGCTCGACCAACGTGGTGTTCAACGCCAGCGGGCAGGCCATCGTCTACTTCGACCTCGGCGGCGGCGCAGGAGGCAGCAACCGCTCCACCTTCCCCGACTGCGGCAACGCCCAGCTCGGGCCGCGGCTCTGCGTGGCCGCCCGGCCGCGCTTCGTCCTCTCCCACTGGGACTGGGACCACTGGCGCGGCACGATCCCGGCCGTCGGCACGAGGGCGCTGGGCGTCGTCAACGCGACGGCCATCGCCGCGGGCATCACCGCGAACACGGAGTTCGCGGCCATGAGACAGGGGCTCTCGCCGTTGGACAGGGCCATCCGGCGCAAGCTAAAGAACATCACGAATTTCTACCAGCGGGAGGACGTCGGCGGCGCGCAGTTGCACAACGTGGGCGCGTTCCGGGTCATCCGCTGCGCCTACAACAACGCGCACGGCGGAGCGGACAACAACACCGGCTTCGCCCTGCGCATCGAGGACCCGGGCAACGCCGGGCAGTTCATCCTTCTCCCGGGAGACGCGCACTGGCCGAACATCCAGGCACATGGATGCGACAACAACCTGGTCGGCCTGGTGGCCACGCATCACGGCGAGCCGACCGTGCAGGCGGAAGTGCCGCGCCCCCTAGGCGGAGCAGGCGGCAACCGCCCGATCGTCTACTCGTTCGGCCCGGCGAACAAATACGGCCACGCGCGCGAGCCGGACGGCGTGACCCCCTACGCCAATCGAAACTACAACGACGCGCAGCGGATGCAGACCGCCGGCCGCCACGGCGCCAGCCCGAACTTCGGCCCGCGGGGCAACGTGGCGCTGAAGTTCGCCAGCACCCCCGCCGGCCCGGGCGTCGCCCCCGGAAACATCGCGAACCAGCTCCGCGATGCGGCCATCGCCATCCTCGCCTCGGCCGCGACGGCGGCGAGCGTCGCCTCGCAGGGCGGCAACCTCACCGCCGCGCAGATCGGCCACATCGCCGCCGCCGCCGCGTATCAGGCCACGCTGCTGTCCGGCCAGGCGCATGCGGCGGCGGTGGCCTTGGAGATGACCGCCATCGCGGCCGGCATGCCGGCGCAGACGCCGCTCGAGGTCCGGGCGGCGGTCGCCGGGGTGCCGGCGGCCGAGCTCGCGCAGGCGCTGACCGAAGCCCCCGCCGCATGCGCGTCGGTGCTCACCGCCGGACCTGGTTGCCAGGATTATCTCGAGCCGGTCGGGTGGCTCATGGCCCGCGCCTACAGCCTGGTCGCGGTCGATCTGACCACCGTCGTGAACAGCGTCGCCGCGCACTTCGTCATCCAGACGCGGGCGACGCGCGCGGCCGGGCGTGTGTATGCCCAAACACGTCACGGGCCGGCGATCGCCGGCGCGGCCGGTACTCTCGGCGGGCACGCGGACGCGACCGCCATCTCCAACGCCGTCGGCGGCCCCAATCCGCCGCTGGCCG
>DATEOX010000030.1:0-10392 GCA_035273585.1 Thermoanaerobaculia bacterium | reverse complement strand
TACGACAGCTCTGACGAACGCAAACGGTGGCTGCCGCCCTACCTCCACTTCTACAACCACCACCGCGCTCACTCTGCTCTTGCGTACAATCCACCAGTCAGTCGCCTCGATGAGAACAACGTCCTGAGACGCAACAGTTAGGCCGTCGTGGGCCACAACGCTCCGCGTCCTCGTGACCTTTCAGTCGATCGGCAGGGAATCACATCAGCGCGCTTCCGCCCCTCGCAGCGGAATGCGTCGCTAGATTGCGGGCCGCGACCAGCAAAACGCGTCTCCCCCACGCGCAGTTGTGCTGCATTGGCCCCTTCACACCCACCCGCCACTCGCGGTAGGCCGAATGCAGCCCAACTGCGCTTCACTACCTCCCGCCGCATGCTCGTCGCGGCCCTGAGATTACGCACCGCCCGCCCCCGCGCGGAGAACTCACGCTCGCCGTCGTGACACGTCGGTTGCAAATCGTTCCTGCCGCTGCACCGTTAGTCGCGGCAACCGCCGCGCCACGACAGCGGCGTGAATTCGCCGCGCTCACACCCGACCCGAGCTGCTCCCACCCGTCCCACGAGTCGATCAGCGAAACGATTCGGTGTAATCTCCAATTCGAACGAGGTGAAGACCAATGTGGTCCGATTTTTGGGCAAGCTTTTTTGGCGCTCTCGGCGGAATTGGTGCTCTGGTCGCCGGCCTCTACTTGTTCGGCGGCAAACTCCTCGATCACCGTCTCGAAAAGAGCTTGGACGACTACCGATCGAAGCTTGCGACGGATCTTGCAGTGCTCGAAAACGGTATGCAGCGGTTGGGCGATGTTCTAAGTCGCAGGAATGAGCGTGAATTTGCCGTCACCGAGAAGGCTTGGGAACTCATGATCTCTGCGTTCGGAACGGCTCAGGTACGGTTTGGTAATGGTCGGCAAGTGCCCGTGTTCATGATGATGCCAGAGCGCGAAGCCATGAAAATAATCGCTAGCCTGCCCTTTCCCGAAGAGGACAAGCAGGTGCTGCGGGACCTTACGCCGGCAAAGAGGGATGAGCTGTATGAGCTCTTCGACCTACGGGAGAGCTACGGCGTCGGCCATAAGCTTTGGGCAGAGTTCAAGAACTACGTGAGTTCGCACGAAATCTTCTTCGACGAGGAGATCTGTCAAGCTTTCGTCGAGATTCGCGACGAGCTTTATGGCGTCCTATGTCACGTTGAGATGTTCACTGATCCGGATTCGGAGGCGTATGATCGCCGCACTGCCGATCGGATGCTTCGAGACATTCACCGGAAGGTTTCAGGTCTCGCTACGGCAATTCGCGCACGCTTCGGTTTCAATGAGAAATAGAACTCGGCGCACCGGACTCGTCGCGGCCTAACTTTGGTGTGAAGCCGGCACGGCCCGGCTTCGGCCCGCCGGCCGAGCCGGCTACTTCATCGCCAGCGTGACGGCGTCATGCCGGTTGCAGTTCGCCACTCGCTGCAAGGCGGTTCATTCGCGGCAACCGGCCTGCCTCTCCGGCTTCGGCTCGCGGGACCGGCCGTGCGGCTTACACCAAGGACGTTGGGCGGATGGAAGCACGCTAGCCGCGGGCGCACCGGCGAAGGAACGACGCGAGCCGCTCCTGCGGCGTCGCCAAGTTGCACAACTGCGTATCGATTCCGGTCTCGTCTTCGCGCGCACGCCCAGGTAAAAACTCACGACTTCGTTTTCTTCGAAAAGACTGTCACGCCCGTGATGCCTTCGAACCCGGAATCGGTGGTCACGAAGACCGCGTCGTTTTCCCGTGCAAAGGCCAGCATCATCGAGTCGGCCATAGCCAAGCCATGCTCGAGGCTCAGGTCTGCAGCCGTGAGGGCGACCTCCTCGGTCAAGTCAACGACGGTGGTCTTCTTCATCGTCGCTACGGCAGCGAGCGCCTCTTCCTCAGAGCGTTCGCGTTTGATCCACTTGTACACCTCATATATCGCTACGGTGGGCGTGATCACGTCCGCAGGTTGCCGCAGCCTGGTCGCGAATTCCGCGGCGTGCAGACCATCGGCGAAGAACTCTATCCAACCTGAAGAGTCGATCACTATCAATATCGGTCCTTCTTTTCTCGGAAACCAGTTGTCCGAATCCCTCGAACAAAACCACGCATCGATGAAATCGGCTTGTCTGGAACGAGTGTCACACTGCCGCCCTTTGTGATCACCTGAAACTCTTGACCAACACGAATCTTGGCGCGTTCTCTCACGTCTTTAGGTATCACCACTTGATACTTAGACGATACTCTGGTTCGTGACATGGTCGAAGCTCTCCTTCGCTGATCGATAACGCACATCGTAAGACGACTGGCGAGTGGTGTCAACGCGCACGCCAAAGCGTCTTTTATCGGCCGCCGGCTAACTTCGGTGTGAAGCTGTCGGCGGGCTGGGTGTCCGGCCCGCCGGCCGAGCCGGCTAATGAGTTGCCCAGCTTCACGGCGTCACGCCGGCCGCATATCGCTCCCCGAGCGTCTCGTCAGTCGCAGCGGCCGTCGTGCCGCATCGGTCCTCGCACTTGAAGCCCGACGCAGCTTACACCGTGATCCTTTAGGCGCGCGTTACTGCAGACCAGCAGTCTGACTGAAGTTTCTGACGCGCATGCGGGGCATTGTCGCGCGCCCGGTGCATGAACCTACCGCGTACACTTCCTCCATGCGCTCGGCCGTCTCCATTCGCTGGTGGCTCAGCGGCCTCGTCACCGTGGCCGCCGTTCCTCTGCTGCTGGTGGCCATCTGGCTGTACAGCTCTCAGATCCGGAGCCAGCAGCAGGAGGCGCGGCAGGCGGCGCTGCGCATCGCCAAGGCGACGGCGGCGCGCATGGCCATCCTGCATGCCGACTCCATCGCATTGCTGGAACGGATGGCTGCCCGCCCCGCCATCCGCCACTTCGACGGCCACTCGTGCGATTCGCTCTTCGCCATCGTCGACTTCTTCCCGCAGTATGCCAACCTCTTCCTCTTCGACGCACACGGCGTCCTGGTCTGCTCGGCCGAGCCGCAGGCCGAGGATCGGAACCTCTCCTATGTCGCGCGGCAGTGGATCGAGAGAGAGCTCCGCGCCGGCCGCCTTCATCCGCACACGCCCCGCATCCTGCCCATCGGTACGCACTGGGTGTCGATCGTCAGCGTGCCGGTGAAAGGCGCGGACGGCGAGGCTCGCGGCACTCTGGTGCTGCTGGAGCTGCCCGAGGTCGTCGGCCGGGAGGCGCTGTCGCCCGGCGCCGTGGTCACCATCCTCGACCGCAACGGCACGATCGTCGCGCGCTCGGCCGATTCCGAGCGGTGGAGCGGCCGGAACGTGCGGGGGCGGCAGGTGGCGGAGCTGGCCATGCGGCAGAAGGAAGGCGTCGCCGAGTCGGTGGGGCTCGACGGAGTGTCCCGCCAGTACGGCTTCACCTTTCTCCCCGAGGCCGGCTGGTACGTCTACGTGGGCATTCCGACGGCGGCCGCCATGGCGCCGGTGAGGCAGACGTTCCTGCGCGGCGCGGTGGGCGGCTCGGCCATCATCCTCGTCGTCTTCGGCATCGCCGCGTTGCTCTCCCGCGCCCTCCAGCGGCCGATCCGCGCTCTGGGGAAAGCGGCCGAGTCGCTGGCCCGGGGAGGCTTCGGGAAGGTCGAGGCCGGGCCGGCGCCGCTGGAGATCATCCGGCTGGCCGACTCCTTCAACGAGATGGTCGAGCGGAGGGCGGAGGCCGAGCGCCGCATGCAGGACGACGAGCGCAAGCTCAAGGCACTCTCCGAGCGCTTGCTCCTGGCGCAGGAAGAAGAGCGCAGCCGGATCGCTCGCGAGCTCCACGACGATCTCGGCCAATTGCTCACCGCGCTGAAGATGGATGTCGTCGGCCTGATCGACGGGGTCGGCGCGCAGGCCGCCCGTGGGCCGATCCGGGAGCGGATCGTGCGCACCCTCGACGCCACCGTCACCGCCGTGCAGCGCCTTTCCTCCGAGCTGCGCCCGAGCGTTCTGGACGACCTCGGCCTCGTCGCCGCCATCGAGAGCGAGGCCCAGCTCTTCGAGGAGCGCACCGGCATCGAGTGCGAGCTCTCCCTGCAGGCGGAATCGGAGATCGCCACGCCTCACGCCACGGCCATCTACCGCATCGTCCAGGAGGCCCTGACCAACGTCGCCCGGCACTCCAACGCCACACGGGTCGAGCTCCGCCTCCGCCGGAGAACGGACGAGCTGCTGCTCGAGGTGCGCGACGACGGGCGCGGCATCACCTCCGGCGAGGTGGGCGATCCGCTCTCCCTCGGCCTCATCGGCATCCGCGAGCGGGCGGACCTCATCGGCGCCACCGCCCGCTTCGAAGGCGTGGCCGGACGCGGTACGATCGTCTCCGTCTGCATCCCCCTGGACCGCACATCGACAGCACGAGCATGATCACCGTTCTCATCGCGGACGATCACGACATCGTCCGGGAAGGCCTCAAGCAGATCGTGTCCGAGACCACGGACATCGTCGTGGGCGGAGAGGCGCGCACCGGCGGCGAGGCCATCGAGCAGGTGCGCCGCGGCACCTGGGACGTCGTCGTCCTCGACCTCAACCTGCCCGACCGCCCCGGCCTCGACGTCCTGGCCCAGATCCGCTCCATCGCGCCGGCAGTTCCGGTCCTCATCCTCAGCATGCAGGAGCAGTTCTCGTACGTGGCGCGCGCCCTCAAGGCCGGCGCGGTCGGCTACGTGAGCAAGAACAACGCGCGCGAGCACCTCGTCACGGCCATCCGCAAACTCGCGCGCGGCGAGCGCTTTCTCACCGCCGCGCTGGCCGAGAGCCTGGCCTGGGAGATCGTCCAGGCGCCTCACGAGCAGGCGCACCAGAGCCTCTCCGACCGCGAGTTCCAGGTCCTGGGCATGATCGCCGCCGGAAAGCCGCCGCGCGACATCGCCGCGGAGCTGAACGTCAGCGTCAAGACCGTGGCCACGCACCGCGCCCGCCTCCTGGCCAAGCTCGGGCTGAAGAACAACGCGGAGCTCGTGCAGTACGCGATCGAGCACCGCCTGCTGCCCGAGCGCTAGCCGGCACGGCCGGGCCGGCACGGCCGGCGGCGTCGGTTGCCTCAGGCTCAGCCACCAGCGTCGCCTGAATGGTTCCGGGTAGGTGTTTTGCCGACACGGCGTCAGCCGATCGCCGTGCGAAAACCGGCCGTCGTCCGATGGCGGCGGGACTGCCCGCCGCGGATGATGTGCCGGTCCCCCCAATCCATATTTCATGACGGCCATCTCTCCGATCGCCAGGCGGGTCCTGCTCATCGACGACGACGACATGATCGCCGGCTCGCTGCGCCAGTACCTCGTCACGCGCGGTTGCGACGTCGACGTCGCGCTCGAGCCGATGGCGGCGCGCGCGCTGATGATGCACGCCAGCTACTCGGTCGTCCTGCTGGACCCATACCTGACGGGCGGCGTGCATCGCGACGGCAGCGCGCTGATCGACGCGGTCTGCCACCTCCAGCCGCGCGCCTCGGTGATCATCCTCACCGGCTACGACTCGCCTGCGCTGGCCCGTATCGCCGCCGACTGCCACGTCGCCGCGCTCCTCACCAAACCGCAACCCGTCGTCGTGCTCAGCCAGCTCATCGCCGCCCAGGCGGCGGCGCGGGCGGAGGACGCAGCGAATCCACCCATCACCTCCATCTCATCGACCGAGGAAGTGCCATGAAACGAATCGCTCTCGCCCTCGCAACGCTCCTCTGCCTCGCCGGCTCGACCAGCCCGTGCCTCGCCGCCGAGGCCAAAGCGCAGCCTGCCGCGGAGGGCAAGGCCGCTGCCAAGCCTCCGGCGAAAAAGTCCGCCGCGGCGAAGGCCGGCAAGCGGGCGCCGAAAAAGGATGCCGCCTCGGCGGAGAAGAAGAAGCCGAGCGGCAAGCTCTCCCCGGACGGCCGCAGAGCGCTTCTCGGCCAGGCGAAGGGCGCGTGGAAGCCGGCTCCGGATGGGAAGCCGGTCCTGGTCCAGCCGTACGCCGGCCCCCCCGTCGATCTGCGCCCGGTCCTTCCCGTTCGCACTCCGCCCTTGCACAAGGTGCATCCTCTCCCGCCGCCGGGGCGAGGCGAGGACGATGATGACGAGCACGGGCATCCGGAGCCGATTCGTCCCGTGCCGCCTACGGAAGTCGGCGGGCCGGACGGGTTCCGGCAGGATTTCATGGGAGCGGCGATCTCGGCTCCCACCGCGGTCGGCTCCGGCTTCGACGGCGTCGGCGTCGGCCTGGGGGGCTTCATCCCCAGCAGCAATCCTCCCGACGTCAACGGCCATGTCGGCGCGACGCAGTACGTGCAGTGGAACAACACGAGCTTCGCCGTCTTCAGCAAGGCGGGCGCCCTGCTCTACGGGCCGGCCGCCGGCAATACCCTCTTCCAGTCCCTCGGCGGTCCATGCGCGCTGCACAACGACGGCGACCCGGTGGTCAACTACGACATCCTGGCCGGCCGCTGGGTTCTCTCCCAGTTCGTCGTCGGGGCGACGCCGAGCTTCTCGCACCAGTGCTTCGCCGTCTCCGTCACCCAGGACGCGCTCGGGTCGTACTACCTCTACGACTTCGTCACCGACCCGGTGAACTTCGTCGACTATCCCCACGTCGGCGTGTGGCCCGACGGCTACTACATGACCACCCACGTGTTCAACGCCGCCGGCACCGCGCAGGTCGCCGCCCGCGTGCACGTGTTCGAGCGCGACAAGATGCTCCTCGGCCTTCCCGCCCGGCAGGTGCAGAAGGACCTCGGAAAAAATGGAAGCGCCTTCCAGTACGGCTTCCTCCCCGCCGACGTCGACAGCCTGACTCCCCCTCCGGCCGGCGAGGCGTCCTTCGTCATCGGACCGAATGCGCAGTTCACCAACCGAACCGACTCCACGCGCGTGGCGGTGACCTGGGGAGCCACTCCCACCATCACCCTCACCGAAGCCGTCATCACGACGGTGGGCATCGTCTCGCCGGCCTGCGTCAACAATACCGCCGCTCAGGAGAACCGCGACTGCGTCCCGCAGCCTTCACCCGCGGTGGGAGCCGACTACCTCGACAACATCTCCTTCCATTACATGTACCGGCTGCCCTATCGGAACTTCGGCGGCTCTCCGGTGCAGGAGTCGCTCGTGGTCAGCGCCTCCACGGCGGGCAGCGCGAGCACGCCGGGTCACGGCGCCATCAAGTGGATCGAGTTTCGGAATGCCGGCAACTCCACGGCGACGCCCACGGTCTTCCAGTCCGGCGCGTTCGATCCCGATACCTCGTACCGGTGGCTTCCCTCGGCCGCCATGGACAAAGACCACAACATCGCCATCGGCTACAGCAAGTCGAGCACGACGATCAAGCCGGGCATCTACATGACCGGTCGTCTGGGCACCGACACCCTCAACACGATGGGAGCGGAGACCACCGTCACGGCGGGGCTGGGAGTGCAGACCACCGGCGCCGGCAGCCGCTGGGGCGACTACAGCGCCATGACGCTCGACCCGGTCGACCAGTGCACCTTCTGGTACACGAACGAGTATCTGAAGACCAACGGCGCCTTCAATTGGTCGACCCGCATCGCCACGTACAAGTTCCCGTCGTGCACCGCCGCCACCGCCTGGGCCACCGTGACGGGGACGATCACCTCGTGCGCGACCGGCCTTCCCCTCTCCGGCGTCGTCGTCACCCTCAGCAACGGCTTCGCCGGAGCCACGGACGCTTCCGGCGTCTACTCCATCTCGGTTCCGGCCGGGACGTACAACGCCAGCGCTGCCGACGCGGACCGGAACTGCACGAGCGGCTCACCGGCAACCGTCTCCGTCATCGCCACGGCCGGCGCGACGACGACGCAGAATTTCTGCATGAGCGGAGCGTCGAACCTGCAGACCAACGGCTTCACCATCGACGACGCCAGCAACGGCAACAACAACGGCATCGTCAATCGCGACGAGTGCGTGAAGCTGACCATCCCGCTCAAGAACAACGGCTGCGCCAACGAGTCGGCCATCTCCGCCACCCTGACCACCTCCACGGCCGGCGTGACGGTCACCCAGGGCAGCTCGACTTATCCCAACATGGTCATCGACGCCGGCGGCACGAACGCCACGCCGTACCAGTTCCAGACGTCCAGCTCCTTCGTCTGCGGCACGACGATCGGCTTCACGCTCAACATCACCTACGCCAGCGGCAGCAAGTCGGTCGGGATCAGCATCCCGACCTGCGCCAACGGCCCCGACCAGACCATTCCGAGCAGCTCGCTGACGGCCGCCGATCTGACCCAGGCCGACCGCCTCGGCCGCGACGGCTTGCCGAGCACCTGCGCCGGCAAGGCCAGCCCGGGCGGCGGATTCGCCGGGACGAAGTTCTACAAGACCTTCACGTTCACCAACACGAGCGGCTCGGCCGCCTGCTACACCGTCAACATCAACGCCGCCCTCGGCGGCGCCGGCGACATCGAGAGCGCCGCGTACTCTCCGACCTATAACCCCGCGGCCCTCAGCACGAACTATCTCGGCGACACCGGCATCCTCGGCCTGGGCACGACGGTCGGAAGCGCCTCGTACTCGTTCACCGTCCCGGCGCTCACGAATTTCGTCGTCGTCGTCAATACCACCGGCACGACGACGTCCTCCGTCTTCAGCGGCACGGTCTCCGGCTTCCCCAACAACACGGCCGGACCGGGCGCCTGCCCGGCCTGTACGCCTCCCCCGACGCCGACGATCACCCCCGGCGGCCCGACGATCTTCTGCGCGGGCGGCTCCGTCACCCTGACCTCCAGCGCGGCGTCGGCGAACCAGTGGTACCTCAATGGCACGGCCATCGGAGGCGCGACGGCGACGACCTACAACGCGACGGCCACCGGCAACTACACCGTCACCACCACGGTGGCCGGCTGTCCGAGCGCGCAGTCTGCGGCCACTGCCGTCACGGTCAACCCGACGCCGGCCACGCCGACCATCACGCCGGGCGGACCGACGACGTTCTGCGCTGGCGGCTCGGTCACGCTGACTTCGAGCAGCGCCTCCGGCAACCAGTGGTACCTCGGCGGCTCGCCGATCGGCGGCGCCACGGCGAATACGTACAACGCCACGGCGGCCGGCAGTTACACCGTCATCGTGACGGCGTCCGGCTGCCCCAGCGCTTCGTCCGCGGCCACTACGGTGACGGTGAATCCGACGCCGGCCACGCCGACCATCACCCCCGGCGGGCCGACGACGTTCTGCGCCGGCGGATCGGTCACGCTGACCTCCAGCGCGGCCTCGGGCAACCAGTGGTCTCTGAACGGCTCGCCCATCGGCGGCGCCACGGCCACGACATACAACGCGACGGCCACGGGTAATTACACGGTCATCGCCACCATCTCCGGCTGCCCGAGCGCGGCCTCCGCTGCCACCAGCGTCACGGTGAACCCGACGCCGGCCACGCCGACGATCACGCCCGGCGGACCGACGACGTTCTGCACCGGCGGCTCGGTCACGCTGACTTCGAGCGCGGCGTCCGGCAACCAGTGGTCTCTGAACGGCTCGCCCATCGGCGGCGCCACGGCGAATACGTTCAACGCGACGGCGACGGGCAACTACACGGTCGTCGTCACCACCTCGGGCTGCCCCAGCGCCCCGTCGGCCGCGACGAGCGTCACGGTCAACCCGATCCCGGCCACGCCGACCATCACGCCCGGTGGGCCGACCACGTTCTGCACCGGCGGCTCGGTCACGCTCACCTCGAGCGCGGCGTCCGGCAACCAGTGGTATCTCGACGCGTCCGCGATCGGCGGCGCTACCGCGAACACGTTCAACGCCACGGTCGCCGGCAATTACTCGGTGGTGGTCACGGTCTCGGGTTGCCCCAGCGCGTCCTCATCGCCGACTGGCGTCACGGTGAACCCGACGCCTGCGACGCCGACCATTACGCCAGGCGGACCGACGACCTTCTGCGCCGGCGGCTCAGTCACGCTGACTTCGAGCAGCGCGTCCGGCAACCAGTGGTCCCTGAATGGCTCGCCCATCGGCGGCGCCACGGCGAACACGTTCAACGCCACGGCGACGGGCAATTACACGGTCGTGGTCACGGCCTCGGGTTGCCCGAGCGCGTCCTCGTCGCCGACTGGCGTCACAGTCAACCCAACGCCCGCGACGCCGACCATCACGCCGGGCGGCCCGACCACCTTCTGCACGGGCGGATCGGTCACGCTCACTTCGAGCGCGGCATCCGGCAACCAGTGGTATCTCGACGCGTCCCCGATCGGCGGCGCCACCGCGAACACGTTCAACGCCACCGTCGCGGGCAACTACACGATCGTGGTCACGGTCTCGGGTTGCCCCAGCGCGTCCTCATCGCCGACTGGCGTCACGGTGAACCCGACGCCCGCCACGCCCACCGTTACACCGGGTGGGCCGACGACGTTCTGCGCCGGCGGCTCGGTCACGCTTACCTCGAGCGCGGCGTCCG
>DATEOX010000029.1:0-3788 GCA_035273585.1 Thermoanaerobaculia bacterium | reverse complement strand
GGCCCTCCGATGATCTCGCGCGCAAGGCGGTCGTCTTGGCCGCGCACTACGACTCCGTCGGCGCGGGGCCGGGCGTCTCGGATGACGGCGTCGGCGTCGCCGCGCTGCTGGAGACCGCCCGGGCCATGCGCGGCGAGCGGACGCGGAACCCGGTCGTCTTCCTGGTCGATGACGCCGAGGAGCTCGGGCTCATCGGGGCCGAGGGGTATGTGGCGGACGCGGCGCTGGCGGCGCGGACCGGCGCGGTGGTGAACCTGGAGAACCGCGGCACGACCGGCGCGAGCTATCTCTTCGAGACCAGCCGCAACAACCGTTGGCTCATCTCCACCGTGGCCCGGGCACTGCCGCGGCCGATCACCACCTCGCTTTTCGTGAGCATCTACGAGCTCCTGCCGAACGACACCGACCTGACCGTGTTCAAGCGCGCCGGGATGGAGGGCGTCAATTTCGCGGCCGTCGGCAACGTGCAGGCCTATCACACGCCGCTGGACGACGAGCGGCATGCCGATCCGCGCCTGCTCCAGCATCACGGCGACAACGCGCTCGCCGCGGCGCGGGCGCTGGCGAATGCCGACCTCGCGCAGCGCAGCTCCGGGAACGCGGTGCACTTTGATGTCTTTGGTTTGTTTGTGGTCTCGTGGCCGGAGAGGATCACGATCTGGCTGGCGTTGGCGGGGCTCGTGATGGCGATGGTCGCGGCAGGACGGGTCGAAGCCCGTCTGACGTTTGCCGGCCTCGGATGGTTCGCCGCCGCGCTGCTCGTTGCGGGCATCATCGCCTTCGGGCTGACGGCGGTGATGCGCTGGCCGCGGTGGATCGCCCATCCGGGCGGAGCGATCGCCGCGGCGTGGCTCATCGGCATTGCGGCGGCCATCGCCTTCGCCCCGCGGCGGCCGGAGCTGGCGCCGGTGGCCGTCGCCTGGAACGCGCTGGCGGCGCTCGTCGCGCTGATGCTGCCCGGCGGCAGCTACCTCTTCGTCGTGCCGGGCCTCGTGCTCGCCGTCGCGGCGCTGATGAAGAAGCAGGAGTGGTGGGCGGTCGCGGCCGCCGTCGTGGCGGCAATCCTCTGGTTCCCGTTCGGCGTCGTCCTCTACGACGCGCTGGGGACGGTCGCGCTGACGGTCGTCGCCGTCCTCATCGCCATCGTCATCACGCCCGTCGCCGCGCTGCACGGCCGGCGTTGGGCCAACCTGCCCGCGGCGCTTGCCCTCATCGCCCTGATATGGGCGGCCATGCAGCCGGCCTACACGCCTGAGAAGCCGCGGCGGGTCAACTTCACCTGGTTCGATGACGGCAGCCAGACCTTCTGGGCCAGCGGGATCCGCTTCCCCGGCGCCGAGCGGCGGGTCGTCACGCCGTGGTATGCCGGCCCGCCATGGCTGTGGGTGAGGCAGGCGTCGCCGGTGAAGATCGCGCCGGTCGAGCTCATCGTCCTCTCGGACGAGAACGCGGGCGGCAAGCGCAAGGTGACGGTCGAGGTGCGCAGCGTGCGCGGCGCGGAGCGGGTGGCGCTGCTGTGGAAGACGCGCGCGACCATCGAGCGGATCACGATCAACGGCGTCACGCCGCCCGCGCCGGGCGGCCGCTTTCGCAACGAGATGGGTCCGGAGTGGCACCGCGTCGGCGTCCGCGGGCAGGAGGCGCAGGTCGAGATCGTGATGCGCGGCGCGATGCCCATCGATCTGCTGGCCAGCGATACGTCGTCCGGAGTGCCGCCCGGCGCGCCGGCGCGGGTCGACGCCGTGCCGAGCGACGATGGGGATACGACCGTGACGATACGAAAAGGCCCGCCGGGTGGGCGGGCCTGATCGCGATTCCTACTCTTCGGTTTTCTTCTTGCGGGTGGTCTTCTTCGGCTTCTCCTCGGCTTCTTCCTCGGCCTTCGGAGCGGCCTTGCGCGTGCGCTTCGGCTTCTCCTCCGGCTCGGGCTCGGCCTTGGGAGCAGCCTTCTTCGCCGGCGCCTTCTTCTTCGGCTCCTCGGCGGGCGTGGCCTCCTCGGCGGTGCGCTCGACCAGCTCCAGAATGGCCATCTCCGCGGCGTCGCCGCGGCGGGGTCCGAGCTTGATGATGCGCGTGTAGCCGCCCGGACGGGTGGAGAAGCGGGGTCCGATCGTGCCGAACAGCTTGGCCACGATCGTGTCGTCGGCCACCACGCGGGCCGCCTCGCGGCGGGCGTGGACGCTGTCGTTCTTGCCCAGGGTGATCAGGCGCTCGATCTGGGGACGGAGCTCCTTCGCCTTGGGCAGGGTGGTGATGATGCGCTCCTTGTCGATCAGGGACGCGAGCTGGTTGCGGAACATCGCCAGGCGATGCGCGGACTTGCGTCCCAGCTTGCGGTTGACCATGCCGTGTCTCATCGGTTCAGCCTCCTATCGCTCGCGCGAGCGTTACTCGCGCATCTCCGCGCTGCCGCGGGCGGGCAGCTTCGTCATGCCGAACGAGAGGCCCATGTTGGCCAGGACGTCCTTGATCTCGTCGAGCGACTTGCGGCCGAAGTTCTTCGTGGAGAGCATCTCCCGCTCCGTCCGCTGGACGAGGTCGCCCAGGGTGCGGATGTTCGCGTTCTTGAGGCAGTTCGCGGAGCGGACGGAGAGGTCGAGCTCCTCGATCGGCTTGGCCAGCATCTCGGCCAGGCGCGGATCGACTTCCGGGGCGGCAGCCTCCTCGACCTGCTCGCCGCGGGTCTCGAAGGAGCTGAAGATGCGCAGGTGATCGCTGAGCAGGTCGGCGGCCAGGCCGACGGCCTCCTGCGGCGAGACCGCGCCGTTGGTCCACACCTCGATGATCAGGCGGTCGTAGTCGGTCATCTGGCCGACGCGGGCGCCTTCCACGTGGTAGTTCACCCGGCGGACGGGCGAGTGGATGGAGTCGATGGGGATGTAGCCCAGCGGCAGGTCGGTGTCCGCGTTGCGGTCGGCCACCTGGTAGCCGCGGCCGCGCTTGAGGCGCGCCTCGAGCTTGAGCGAGCCTTCCTTGGAAAGCGTGGCGATGTGCGCCGTCGGATCGAGGATCTCGATGTCGGCGTCTTCCTCGAAGTCGGCCGCGGTGACCACGCCGGGGCCCTTCTTCTCCAGGTACAGCGTCTTCGGCCCTTCACCGTGAAGCTTGAAGGGGATCTGCTTGAGGTTGAGCACCACGTCCGTCATGTCCTCCACCACGCCGGTGAGCGAGGAGAACTCGTGCAGGACGCCCTCGACGCGAATGGCGGTGATGGCCGCCCCTTCGATCGAGGAGAGGAGCACGCGGCGCAGCGCGTTGCCGATCGTCGTCCCGAAGCCGCGCTCGAAGGGCTGGGCGATGAACCGGCCGTAGTTCGGGGTGAGGGTTTCGGGATCGTAATCGAGCTTTTTCGGTTTCTGGAAATCTGACCACAACATGTGAGCGGCCTCCTCGCCATGAAAGCTCACGGCTACCAGCTCACAGCTCCCGCTGTGAGCCGGAGCGGTGAGCTCGGTTCTTACTTCGAGTAGAGTTCGACGATGAGCTGTTCCTGAATCGGGAGGCGGATGTCCTCGCGCTTCGGCACGTCGAGGACGCTGCCGCGGAACTGCTCGGGATTGAGCTCGAGCCAGGACGGGATGCCGCGCCCGGACGCCGTCTCGACGGCCTGGCGGATCTGGTCATTCTTGCGGCTCTTCTCGCGAACCTGGATCACATCGCCCTTGCGGGCCTGGTAGGAGGGGATGTTGATCTTCTTGCCATTCACCTCGATGTGTCCGTGGCGCACGAGCTGGCGCGCCTGAGGACGCGAGGCGGCAAAGCCTAGGGAGTAGACCACGTTGTCCAGC
>DATEOX010000028.1:0-3714 GCA_035273585.1 Thermoanaerobaculia bacterium | reverse complement strand
GGGTCTACACGCGCGGCTATGGCTACGCCGATGTCGAGCGGCGGGTTCCCGCCGGCGCCGACACCGGCTACTACAACGGCTCGAACACGAAGGCGTACACCGCCGTCGTTTGCGCGCTGCTGGCCGAGGAAGGGGCGCTGGACCTCGACGCGCCGGTCACGAAGTATCTGCCCGAGTTGCGTTTCGCGCCGCCGATCGACCCGTCGCGCCTGACGCTGCGGCGGTTTCTCTCGCACACGTCCGGCATCGACAACTTCCCCGTGGTCTTCCGCACCGCGTTCAGCGGCGACCATTCGCCGCAGGAGCTCGTGCGCGTCCTGAGCATGAGCAAGCCCGGGACGGACGGCTTCCGCTACGACAACCTCGGCTATGTGGTGGCCAGTCTGGTCATCGAGCGCGTCACCGGCCGCAAGTGGCAGGAGGTGCTCGACCAACGACTGTTCGAGCCGCTGGGGATGCACCGCACGACGGCGTACATGTCGAAGGCGCGGCGGCGGCCGATCGCGGTGCCGTACGACATGAACGACGCCGGCGCGATGGCCCGCCTCGAGTTCGGCTGGAAGAACGACGAGACGATGCACGCGGCAGGCGGCATCGTCACGACGCCGGGGGATCTGGCGAAGTGGCTGGAGGCGAACCTAACGCAGGGACGGATCCACTCGCGTCAGGTCCTGCCTGCGCGCGCATTCTCCGAGACGCACCGCCAGCAGACGCCGGCCAAGCGCGACGGGCTCGTCTTCAATGGCACCGGCTACGGCTTCGGCTGGTATCAGGCGGACCTGCACGGCGAGCAGGCGCTCTATCACGGCGGCGGCTACGAGGGCTGGCGCTCGGTGTACTCGTTCCTGCCCGCGCGCAACATCGCCGTCGGCGCGATGACGAACGCGGGCCTTTCGCACTCGCCGCTGGAGCTGATCTCCGGCTACGTCTACGACCGGCTGCTGCACCTCCCGAACGTGGAGGCGATCTACGATGCGAAGCTCGCCGAGCTGCGCGCACGCTTCGACACGGTGAAGCAGAACCGGGTTGCCGAGGCCCTGGCGCGCACGCAGCGTCCCTGGACGCTGGCCCACCCGCGCGGCGCCTATGCCGGCCGCTACGAGAGCCCGGCCTACGGCACGATGATCATCGAGCAGCGCGGCGGCCAACTCGTCGCGACGATCGGCCGCCTCTCGGGCGAGCTCCAGCCGTTCACGAAACCGGAAAGCGCCCGCGTGGAGCTCGCCCCCGGAACCGGCGAAGTGCTGCAGTTCCGGTTCTCGAATGGCGAACGCCCCGACGCACTGGAGTGGAAGGGGGAGGTGCTGGTGCGGAGGTGAAGAGACTGGTCGGCTCCTTGCACTTTACGCAACGTGGAGGGAACCACATGGCAGCAAGCACGAGCAGCGAAAACGAACGCGAGCAGCGCCCGGCGCGCCGCCGGGCGGCCGCGGCCAAGGCCGTCACGCCCGAGACGATCATCGACCTCGTCCAGCGGCTCGGGCTGGTGGACATCGTCGTCGACCGCCTCCGAGCCCGGCTCGAGGAGTCGGACGTGGACGAAGTGCTCGACGAGATCGGCGACTACCTGCGCCGCAATCCGGAGCTGATCGTCGTCGGCCTGGCCACGCTCACCGTCGCCGCGGGCGCGGTCGTCTTCCTCGCCCGCCGCGAGCGGGAGCAGGAAGAGCGCTACGAAAAACCGCGGTCCCGCAAGGCGTCGTAGGCGAGCGCACACCCCTCATCCGCCCTTCGGGCACCTTCTCCCCGCCGCACGGGGAGAAGGGTCTTGCGCGAGAACCCTCGCTCCGCGCGGCAGGGAGAGGGTGGCGCGAAGCGCCGGGTGAGGGGCCCTACGGCACCACGGCCGCCGGTGAAGGCGGGCGGAACTCGCCGCGGTTCGGCACCACGAAAGGCGACACCGTGATGCCCACCGCCTTCCATCCGGCGGCCACCGCCTTCGGCACCTTGCTGCCGCGGCCATAGAGCTCGCCGGCCGAGGCGAAGCAGGCGTCGGCGCACTCCTGGAACTTCGACTCCGGGCGGAGCTTGCGCGTGAGCACGTCGTACCAGACGCTGCCCGCGACCTCCCACGCGTTGCCGCCGAGGATCATGGCCGTCTCGTAGAACGCGCGGTTGGGGATGCCGGAGTTGATGTGCACCCCGCCGTTGTCGCGCTCGGTCTTGACGTAGTCCCTGATGTGTCCCGGCTGCGGGTCCTTGCCCAGCAGCGGGTCGTTGTAGGCCGTACCGGGAGCCTTCATGGAGCGGATGCCGACGCCCTTGATGTCCTTGGTGAAGAGGCCAGCGCCGACGATCCAGTCCGCATCCTGGGCGGTCTGCTTGAGCGCGTACTGCTTGACCAGCGTGCCGAAGACGTCGGAGAAGCTCTCGTTCAGCGCGCCCGGCTGGTCGTGGTAGACGAGGCCCGCCTCGTTCTGCGTCACGCCGTGGGTCAGCTCATGGCCGATGACGTCCAGCGCGGCGGTGAAGCGTCCGAAGATGCGGTTGTCGCCGTCGCCGTAGATCATCTGCCGCCCGTTCCACTGCGCGTTGCCGAAGTTCTTCCCGTAGTGGACGGTCGACTCCAGGCGCAGCCCGCGCGCGTCGATCGACTTGCGCTGGTAGTTCTTGAAGTAGAAGTCGTAGGTGAAGCCCGAGCCGTCGTACGCCTCGTCGACGGCCGGGTCGCCGGTGGGCTTGTCCCCCTCGCCGCGCACGCGGGTGCCGGGCGTCGTCCGCTCGTTTGCGGCGGTGTAGACCGTACGCCGCTTTTCCCCCGTGGAGAGGAAGCCGAGGAGGGAGGGCATCGCGCCCATCGCCTGCCGCTCGCCGCGCAGGCGGGCGGAGGTCTCCAGGGTGAGGAACGCCGCGTTGCGATGCGTCTCGTCGCCGTTCGCCGCTACCGCCTCGAGGATGTGCGGGGGAATGAAATCGCAGACAGCAGCGTGGCAATCACGACGCATGGGGACGCTCCTTGTTTGGTGTGTGGAAACAAGGTACGTCCAAATGTCAAAGAAATCTACTCAGCGAAGGATCTCCTCCAGCGCCGCCAGCGCGCGCGGATCGCGCTTCTGACCCAGCCAGAAGGCAGCCTTCTTCCGCACGCCCGGGCTCTTGTGCGTCTTCATCAGCTCGATGAGCATCGGCACGGACTGCTCCTCGGGGAGTTGGGAGATTCCGAACACGGCCCGCTCCCGGACCTGCGCCTCCGGATCGTTGTCCACCGCGTCGCGCAGCGTGGCCGCCGCCCGCTCCCCCGCCCGCTGCCCGAGCCAGAAGAGCGCGTTGCCCCGCACCTGAGACGACTTGTGGTGCCGGGCGATGTCGATGAGCATGTCGGTCGTGGAGTCGTCGTGCAGGGCGAGAGCCACGACCGCCGTCTTCGCCAGCCGCTCGCGGTCGGAGTCGACGAGGGAGCGGAGCACCGCGGCGCTGGCCCGGGCGGTGACCCCTTCGATCCAGTGGACGGGCGCGCCGTCGGCATCGAGGGCGCAGTCGGTGGAGTGGAAGCGGATGCGCTCGATGCGCCCGCCCGCCACGCGGTAGAAGATCATGAGCTGGCCGGCGGAGGCGACGTGCAGGTCGTCGCGATCCTGGACGTTGATGCTGTCGCCGTCGCTGCACGCGGAGTAGATGCGGTGCCCGCTGGTCGGGACCGCGTAACCGTTCCAGCCGTCGCCGAGGGAGACGAGCTCGGAGGCGAGGTCGCCGGAGAAGCGCGCCGTCGTGATG
>DATEOX010000027.1:0-2610 GCA_035273585.1 Thermoanaerobaculia bacterium | reverse complement strand
TCTCGGTGGAGGAGCAGTTCTATCTCCTTTGGCCGTGGCTGATCCTCTTCCTGCCGCGCCGCGCGCTGCCGCGGGTGATCATCGGCGCCATCGCCGTCGGGCCGCTCTTCCGGCTGATCTGCGTCGCGCTGGGAGTCAACGAGATCGCCATCGAGGTGCTGCCGTTCGGCTGCCTCGACCTCCTCGCGTTCGGCGGACTGCTGGCTTGGCTGCGGGCCAGCGGCGAACGGCTGCCGCGATGGCTCCCCGCTGCTGCGGCGGTCGCGTTGCCGCTGGCCGTCCTGCTCGAAGCGGCGCGGCTGTACGACCTGGCTGTCCAGCCGGAGATCATCCTCGGCCGCGTGATGCGCGGCCTCTTCTTCGGCTGGGTCGTGGCCCGCGCCGCGGACGGCTTCGGCGGCCTGGCCGGAACGCTCCTCGAGCTCCGGCCGCTGGCCGCCATCGGCCGGGTCAGCTACGCCATCTACCTCTTCCACAACTTCGCCAACGAGCTGACGCGCAAGTTCTTCTACTACGCGCTGGGGACGCCGTTCCCGGAGTCGATCGCCGCCCAGCGACTGATCACGGTGGGCGGGACGCTCGCCGCGGCGGCCATCTCCTGGCGCTACTTCGAGGGGCCGATCAACCGCTTCAAGGAGCGCTTCCACGTGCCGCCCGTCCCGCTGCACGAGCCGGCGGAGGCGGCGCGGTGAAAGTCGCGGCGGCGGTCGCGGTGCTGGTCGTGGCCGCGGCGATGCTGATCTGGAACGCCCGCCATCCGCGGCCCATCGTCTGGGACGAGGCGAACTATGAGGCGCAGACGATCCGTGACGCGGAGCTGGCGCGCAGCGGCGGCATGGTGCGCCTGCTCAAGGCCTTCGTCTTCGAGGATGTGGAGAGGCCGCCGGCATACCGGGTGTTCGCGTTTCCGTTCACGGCAATGGGCGTGTCGCTGCAGGGTTTGCGCGTGCTGTCCATCGTCTTCTTCGTCATCACCTGCGCGCTGCTCTGGTCCGTCGCGCCGCGCGGCGTGCTGCTCTTCGCGCTCTCGCCCGGCGTGATCGCCGCCTTCGAGTGGTTCGGCACCGACTACCCGCTGCTGCTCGCCTGCGCGATGCTCCTCGTGGCGATGTGCCGCCCGCGCCTCGACTTCTCGCTCACCGCGCTCGGCGTCGCGCTTGGCCTCCTGTCGAAAACGTCCTTTTTGATCTTCGCCGCATCTTTGCTGGGCGCTCGGGTGCTCGTGGAGCCGTGGGTTGTGAAGCGCCGCGTCTTGATCGCGTCCGCGATCGGCGCCGTCGTCGCCGCGCCGTGGTGGTGGTGGAACGCCGCCCCGGCTCTCAAGTTCGCGAACTGGAGCCGCGTCTTTCCACGCCTTGCCGTCGGCCAGAACGCGCTGCTCGTGAACCTCGAGCATCTCCTCTTCGGCGCCATCGGCCTGCCGGCCGCCTTCGCCATCGTCATCCTGCTCTGGAGGCGCCGGCGCTGCCCCGCGGCGATCCCCGCCCTCGCCGCCGCCATCGCCCTCCCGCTCCTCGCGCTGTTCTCCCCCTGGCTGCACGAGCGGCACATGGCCCCCGCCACCGCCGCCCTCGCGTTCGCCGTCGGCTGCCTCGCGGCGGAGGGGCGGCGCCTCATCGCCGCGCTCGCCCTCCTCGGCGTCCAACTGCTGCTCATCCTGGCCGGCCTGGCCGCCGATCCCTCCCGCTGGCCGATGCCCATGGCCATGATCGCCGCCTCGGTCATGCGCAAGGACAACGCCGACTGGTCCTTCCTCCGCCCGTATGAGCGGGTCAGCTTCTTCGGCCTCGCCCCGTCGCTCTCGCCGCCCGAGCTGTCCATCCCGCGCGTCCGGGCCCACGAGCCGGCGCACGTGGAGTGGCTGTGGCGGATGGAGGACGGCCCGATCGACTGGGCACGCATCGAGGAGAAGGTCCGCGCCAGCGACGCGGTGCTCGTCCCCGATCCCGCGACCGTCCACGACGCGCCGCTGCAAGGATTGTCCGCGCACGACCGGGCCATTCACAATGAGCACGACGCGCGCTTCGTCGCGCTCGTCCGCTCCACCGGCCTCTTCGATGAGAGCGAGCGGCGGATCGAGAACGTGAACCCCTACACGCTCCACGTCTTCATCCGGAGGCGCGGATGAAGCTCGCCACCTGGTACACACCCCGCCGCCTGGGCGGCGTGGAGGCCTTCCTCCATCGCTACGCGCGGCACGAGCCGGAGCTGGCGATTGCTGCCACGACCTCCCTCGACGGCCCGATCGAGACGCGGGTCATCGACTGGACGTCGTTCGGTGCGGCCTTCAACCGCAGGACGCCGAGCGGCCCGGTGTGCGAGCAACTGCAGCGCGGCCTCAACGAGATGCGCCCGGCCGTCATCAACATCAACGATTGCCTCGAGTTCGGCATCGGCGCCGCGCCTCTTCTGCGGCGCCTGAAGCCGTTCGCGACGATCGTCGACGTCATGCACATCGACCATCCGGACGACGCGTTTCTGGAGAACAGGAGGCCGTACCTCGACGCGCTGGATGGCATCATCGCCACCAGCCGGCACGCCATCGAGCGCTTCCGTGCGTACCACCGGACGGAGCTGCCGGCGCGGTACATCCCCTGCGGCATCGAGCTG
>DATEOX010000026.1:0-2059 GCA_035273585.1 Thermoanaerobaculia bacterium | reverse complement strand
CATCAGGTTGAAGAGCTCCTGCTTGCCACCGTTGCCGGCGATCACGTGCTCGTGGGTGAGCCGCGTGCCGTAGCGGTGGTTATAGCGGCCGGCGATGGCCTCGCGCAGCGATCGCGTGCCGAGGGCGTTGGTGTACTTCGTGAAGCCCTGGTCGATGGCCCGCTTGCCGGCCGCCGAAACGGACGCGGGAGTCTGAAAGTCGGGCTCGCCGGGGCCGAAGTCGACGACGTCGATGCCCTTGGCCACCAGGTCGTTGGCCTTGTTCAGGACGGCCAGCGTCGGCGAGACCTGGATCTCGGTCACGCGGCGTGTCAGGCGGATCGGAGCGCGGGTCGTCGGCACGTCGCTCAGCGTTTTATCACGGAACCGCTCCGGCGAACCGCCGCCCCAGCGTCCCCCGCAACCCCCGCCACGCCGCCCGCCGGTCGCGCAGGATGAGCACCAGCACCAGCTCCACCGCGCACCACAGCAGGTAGATCGCGATCATCAGCTGGCGGGACGATGGGACGAAGAACTGCACGGCCCAGAAGACGAAGAGGATGAGCGCCTCGTGGAAGCGCAGCTCCATGTTTTGCAGCAGGAGAAACCCGAGGAAGCTCTGGAGGATGGTGAGGAGGATCTCCTGCCGCTGCATGGCGTCGAGCGGCAGCGCGCGCAGCTCGCCGGCGCTGATGCAGAGGAGCACCGGGATCATGGCGGAGAGGATGCTCCACTGGTTGATGTTCGACGAGACGAGGTTCATCAGGGCGACATTCGCCGTAGAGACTTTCCTCGCCCAGTAGAACGCGCTCAGCTTCTCCGGGAACTCGGAGAGGAACGGCGCCACCCACTGCACGAAGACGAAGGTCGAGACCCCCAGCGAGGCGGAGATGGCCAGCATCGAGTCGAGGAACGGATGGGCGGCGAAGTAGAGGATCAGCCCGCCCACGATGAAGAAGGCGGCGATGGCCGCGTTGCGCAGCGGCCGCTTCAGCTCCAGCGTCCGGCGCGGGATGCGCCCCAGGTTGTCGAGCGACTCCTGGTCCGCTTCACGCGGTGGAATCCTCCACAGGACGAAGAGATACAGGAAGTAGAAGCCGGCCAGCGGCAACGCGTCCCAGATGGTGAGCGTCGCTTTCCACCAGATGAAGACGAAGTAGAGGATGGGCAGCAGCAGGCCGAAGACCTCCACCGCATGCTCCTCCTCCAGCTTCACCGGGAGGAGGCGCTTCCGAAAGCCCGCCGCGACGAAGTAGATCATCGGCCATCCCAGCCCGACGAGCAGGCGCAGGCTGCCGGTGAAGTTGGCGATGGCCAGGTGTGTCTGGGACGGGTTCTTCCCCGCGTTCCAGGCGATCACCGCCTCGACGGCGAACTCCGGGAGTGTCTGCAGCCAGGCGAGGATCGCAAGTGCCAGACCCTGGGAGATGAGGAACTGTGCGGCCTCCGCCCCCCAGGCGATGACGAACGCCGAGACGAGAATGCTGGGGAAGGTCCAGAGCGCGGACCAGGGGGAGGACTTCATCATTATCATCCGCAGTCTAATGAAGATCTCCAGCCGGCAGAATCCCTGGTTCAAGCGCCTGCGCGAGGCCATCCGCGAGCACGGCGGCGAGATCGTCATCGAAGGCCCCAAGCCGATCGCGGACGCCCTCTCCCTGCGATGGCAACCGATCGCCATCGTCCGCCGCGGCCTCGACGCTGCCATCGCCGACCGCGAATTCGCCTTCGCCCCCGAGCTCTTCGACGCCCTCTCCGAGACGAAGACCTCGCAAGGAGTGATCGCCCTCTTCGAGCGCCCCCGAACCCCGCCCGCCGCCCTCTTCTCCCGCCGCGACTCGATCGTGGTCGCCCTCGACGGCGTGCAGGACCCAGGCAACGTCGGGACGATCGTCCGTCTCGCCGCCGCCTTCGACGCCGCCGGCGTGGCCCTCCTCCCCGGCTGCGCCGATCCCTTCGGTCCCAAGGCCATCCGCGCCTCCGCCGGCGCCATCCTCACGGTGCCCGTCGCGCCGGTGACCGCGGCCGACCTGCTCGCCAGCGGCCTCCCTCTCTTCGCCGCCGCCGCCACCGCCCGCCC
>DATEOX010000025.1:0-2223 GCA_035273585.1 Thermoanaerobaculia bacterium | reverse complement strand
ACCTCTACAACAGCGCGCGCGACACGGTGTTCGTCGGCTATGTCGACGGCCGCCGGTTCCCGCCGGCGATGCTCATCGTCGACCCGCTCGGCGCCCTGCCAAACTCGGGCAACGAGCAGACCATGATGTATGTCTCCGATGAGATGAAGGGCGGCATCTGGTACTCCAGCCATCTCCGCTCCGAGGTGGAGAAGGGAAGAGCGGCGGTCATCCCGCCGCTGGCCGACGCCTCGCGCTACGCGGTCGAGACCACCATCGCGCCGAACACCGAAGTGTCGGGGACGACGGTCGTCACCGTGACGCCCTCCTCCGACCTCCGCCTCCTGCCGCTGAACCTCGCGGCGAAGCTGCGCCTGCAGGAGGCGGCGTACTCGCCGGCCGCGGCCAATCCGCCGGCCTGGACGTCGATCTCGTTCGTGCAGGAGGACGAGAAGGACGACGCCGACGCGGCGGTCATCTTCCCCGCGGCGGTGAAGGCCGGGCAGCCGATCCTCGTCAAGCTTCTCTACAAGGGTGGGAAGGACGTGCTGACGGACGCCGGCGACGGCAACTACACCGTCGGCGCGCGGACGAGCTGGTACCCGAACTTCGGCACGTTCGACGACCTGGCCGACTACGAGCTGAAGTTCCATGTGCCGCAGAAGAACCAGATCGTCGCCGTCGGCAAAGAGATGGAGAACCGCGTCGAGGGCGAGCAGCGGATCAGCGTCTGGCGCTCCAGCCATCCGCTGCGCGTGGCCGGCTTCAACTACGGGCGGTTCAAGAAACTGTCGACCTCCGACAAGGAAAGCGGCATGACGGTGGACGTCTACACGAACACCGGCACGCCCAGCATCATCAACGACATCAACAGATATCTGGAGGCGACGAACGGCCGGACCATGAGCGAGAACGAGTACGAGTCGCTCGCGCCGAGCGGCCCGACGCACATCAGCGTCGATGCCGCCAGTCTGGCCCAGTCGGCCATGGCCGACGGCGTGAACACCGCCCGGACCGGCAACTTTTACTTCGGCGCGCTGCCCGACAAAACCGTCTCCATCACCCAGCAGTCGCAATGGTTCTTCGGCCAATCGTGGCCTTCGCTCGTCTACCTCCCGTATCTCGCTTTCCTCGACGGCACCACGCGCATGACCCTCGGGCTGCAGGGGGCGAAGGACTTCGTCGACGCGGTCGGACCGCACGAGATGGCCCATCAGTGGTGGGGTCACGAGGTCGGCTGGCGCAGCTACCGCGACCAGTGGCTCTCCGAGGGGTTCGCTCACTTCACGGCCGGACTCGTGCTGCAGCAGAGCGGCGGATGGAAGACGTACAACGGCTTCTGGGAGAAGCTTCGCCGCCACATCATCGAGAAGCCGCGCGGCGCGTCGCGGGCGAACGACCAGTCCGGTCCGATCTCCCAGGGATGGCGGGTCGGCACCTGGCAGAACTGGGAGGCCGCCGACGCGATGGTCTACGCCAAGGGCGCGTACGTCCTGCACATGCTGCGCATGCAGATGTGGGACGCGTCGAAGAAGAACCCGGACGAGGAGTTCGCGAACATGATGCGCGACTTCGTGGCCACCTACTCGGGCAAGAACCCGGGCACGGCCGACTTCCAGCGCATTGTGGAGAAGCACCTCACGCCGCAGCTCCGCCTCACCACGGACGGCAAAGTGAACTGGTTCTTCAACCAGTGGGTTTACGGGATGGCCATCCCGCGCTACGCCTCGAAGTTCGCCGTGACCGACGCGGGCGGTGGCAAGTACCGCATCAGCGGCACGATCACGCAGTCCGAGGTGCCGAACGACTTCGCGGTTGTGATGCCGCTCTACCTGCAGTTCGACAAGCAGACGATCATCCGCTTCGGGGCCACGGCCATCGTCGGCAACGCCACGAAGGAGGTGAACGTGGAGCTCGCTCTGCCGCGGAAGCCGCAGGCGGTGGCCATCAACGTGAACCACGACGTGCTGGCGCGGTAAGGCGGTTTTTCGCCGCGTGCTATCGTCCGTGGCTCCACGATGTTCCGCGTCCTCTCCCTGTTTCTCCTCGCCCTTCCCCTGTTCGCGGACTACCGCGCGCTGCGCGATGCGCGGCCGGACGGGCGCACGATCGCGCTGCACAGATTCACGTTCGAGCGCGACGCCTACCGCTTCACGCTCGACGGCACGCTCCACCTCGTCGGCGACGACAACGCCATCGCCGTCTTCCTCGGGCGCGGTACGTACGAGCTGACGCCCGCGACCG
>DATEOX010000024.1:0-2024 GCA_035273585.1 Thermoanaerobaculia bacterium | reverse complement strand
ATCTCTCCGACTCCATTCAGAAGGGGACGTTCCGGGAGGACCTCTTCTACCGCATCAACGTCATCCCCATCGCCCTGCCGCCGCTCCGGCAGCGGCGGGAAGACATCCCGATCCTCGTCGAGCACTTCATCGCCAAATTCTGTTCGGCCCTCGGCGTGCCGCAGAAGCGCATTTCGTCCGATGCGATGCGCGCGATTGAAAAGTACCACTGGCCGGGCAACGTGCGGGAGCTGGAGAACGTCGTAGAAAGGATGATCGCCCTGGAGACGTCGGACGTCCTGACCACGAAGTCGCTCCCCGAGGCGGTGCTCCTCGGAGGCTCGATCCGGGACGTGACATTCGATTTGCCCCAGGACGGCATCTCACTACAGGATCACCTGGAGGCCATCGGCAAGATCTTCATGCTCAAGGCGCTGGAACGGACGGGCGGCGTGCAGACGCAGGCCGCGGAGCTGCTGCGGATGTCCTTTCGCTCCTTCCGCTACTACGCTAAAAAGTACGACCTGATCTCCAGGGAAGCGGAGGTGGAGAGTGAAAAGTGAGCGGATGGTGGCCGCGCTGGCGCTCCTCCTCGCCTTCTGCACGAAGCCCGAGGCGCCCGCCCCTCGCGCCCAACCCGAGCCGCAGCCGCAGGCGGCCGCGCCGGTGAGCACGAGCCCCGCGTCGCGCGTGATCCTGCCCGACGGCTATGCGGTGCGCGTCGAGCTCGCGGCGGACAACGAGACGCGCGCCCAGGGCCTCATGTTCCGCGACCGGCTGCCGGAAGGGACGGGGATGATCTTCCTCTTCACGGAGACGGGCGATTATCCGTTCTGGATGAAGAACACCCTCATCCCGCTGGACATGATCTGGATCGACGAGGCGAGGCGCATCGCCGCGATCCATCACGATGTGCCGCCGTGCAAGGCGGATCCGTGTCCCAGTTATCCGCCGAACGCCCCCGCGCGTTACGTGCTGGAACTGGCCGGCGGAGAGGCGAAGAAGCACAATCTCGCCGTGGGCCAGCAACTGACATTCGAGGGGCTCGAACATGTGGTCGTGCGCTGAACTATTTGCAGGAACCGCGGCGTTCTCGCGGGGACGGTAGCAGACGATGATCCGGTCGAAAGGCGAGAATCTCCGCTCGATTTACATCCTCCTCTTCCTGAATATCGCCTTCTTCTTCCTCGAGTATCAGGACCCCGCGAAGTTCGCCGCCGTGTTCTCCTTCGACCGCGCCCACGTGCTGCATGGCGAGCTGTGGCGGGTCTTCACCTATCAGTTCTCCCAGGCCGGACAGGGCTGGCTGCACGTGGCCAGGCCGCTGATGCTCTTCCTCAACCTCTTCCTTCTCTATCTCCTCGGCTCGACGATGGAGGAGGAGTGGGGGACGAAGCACTTCGGGGCGCTGTTCGCCGTCTCGACGCTGGCCACGGCGGGCGTCGGCGCCTGGCTGGGCGTCCCGCTCCTCGGCTCGTTCTTCATCAACTTCACGCTGCTCTTCATCTACGCCGCGGCGTTTCCCGACCAGGTCTTCTATCTGCTCAACACTGTGCCGGTGCGCGTCCGATGGATCGCCTGGATCGCCGTCGCGCTGCTGGCTCTCGGCGTGTTCGCCGGCGCGACGGTGAACCTCGCGCCGCTGGCCGGCGTCGCGGCGGCCTACGGCTACTGGCTGCTGAACCGCGCGCCGGAAGCTCCACCGGCCAAGGTACCGGGAGAGCGGATCAGCGGCGGCGACGCGTCAGCCATCCGCAATGCCGCCCGCTATGCGGCGATGAAGAAGGCGCTGGCCGCCAGCTCGACGCCTGATGTCGACCGCCTGATCGCGCAGTCGGAGCGCGACACAGTGCGCGGCGTGAACGTCTGTTCGCCGCTCGACTACAAGCCGGAGCACACCGACGGCTACTGTATCCGCTGCGAAGGCTTCAATGAGTGCGCGGCGCGCTTCCTGAAGCTGAACCGCCCGCAGCCGACGGCCGACGTCCCGGCGCCCGTCGTTCCGGAGCCGACGACCTAGGAACGCGGACCGGACGTCCGCTCTC
>DATEOX010000023.1:0-2905 GCA_035273585.1 Thermoanaerobaculia bacterium | reverse complement strand
GCCCCTCATCCGCGCTTCGCGCACCTTCTCCCCGCCAGCGGGGAGAAGGAACTACGCGCGTCCCCTCGCCCCGCGTCAGCGGGGAGAGGGTGGCCGAAGGCCGGGTGAGGGGCGTTTACTCCGCTAACTGAAGGCCATTGGATCTCCTGTCACATCCGTTCACCTCACCGTCACAGCGGCATCGCGCGGACGCGTTCTACGCTGTTCCGCATGCGAAAACTTGCAATAGTCGCCGCGCTGTTGGCCGCCGCGCCGCTCTTCGCTCAGGAACAGAAGAACGTCCAGTTGTTGAAGGGCCTCACCTCCCTCCAGCTCCAGCGCACGATGAACATGATGCGCGCCTCCCTCGGCACGCACTGCGACTACTGCCACGTGTTCAACGAGAAAGACGGCCGCTGGGACTTTGCCAACGATGAGAAGCCGGAGAAGAAGCGCGGGCGGGAGATGATCGCCCTGACCATGGACATCAACCAGAAGTCGTTCGGCGGGCGGCCGGTCGTCTCCTGCTACACGTGCCACCGAGGAAGCATCAAGCCGGTGAACCTCGTCGCGCTGCCGCAGACGGCGCCCCCCTTCCCCACCCCGGCCGTGGTGAAGCCGCAGCGGCCGGCGCCGAAGGATGTGATCGCCCGATACGCGGCGGCGGTCGGAGACGTCGCGAAGCTGGACGACCTCGCGCTGAAAGGGACGCGCGAGGGCTGGGACGGCAAGCAGGAGCCGCTGGAGATCACGAAACAGGGCGATCACTACCACGTCAAGACCGGGGAGTTGGAACAGGACTTTGGCGCGGCGGAGGGGACGGTCAACGGCAAGCCGATGAACGCCGGGCAGTTGGAGAACATGCACCAGCTCACAGGGGCCTTCGCGTTCGTGAAACCATCCGACATCCCGGCGGATGCGCGAGCGATTGACGCCACGACCCTCGCGGCGGGCAACCAGCGCTTCACCTTCGACGCCGACGGGCTGCTCATCCGGCGCGTCGTCCTCACCGACACGCCCGTCGGACGCATCCCGCAGCAGACCGACTATTCGGACTATCGGGAGGTCGCGGGGGTGAAGCTGCCGCACACGATCAAGGTCTCGCTAGTCGACCCCTGGGTGGGGGCGACGAGGCGCTACAGCGTCATCGAGCCGCTAAAACGTTAGAATGCGGCGGGATGGGGCGGGATTCGGTCGATCGGGTCAAGCGGCGGCTGCTGGCGGAAGCGGTCGCGGAGAACCTGGACACGATTCGGGGAGGGCCGCCGCGCGCGCTGCGTCCGGTGAACCGTCACCTCCGGATGTGGCTCCGCCGGACGCCGCTCATCCTCGTCCCGCTGACCCTCGCCGCCTCGACCTACTTCAGCGGCCCGGCGACGAAGCACGACACCATCGCCCGCGCCGCGGTCATCACGCCTGAGGTGAAAGCGCCGAGGCAGGCGACGGTCGACTCGCTGGCCCCCGTCGACACCCATGCCTTCCCGCTCGCGGTCAGGCGGGTGGTCATCGATGCCGGCCACGGCGGCGCCGACCCCGGCGCCACCTCCGTCGTCAGGCTGGCCGAGAAAGACATCACCCTCGACGTCGCCTCGCGGTTGAAGAAGCTCCTGGAGAAGAACGGCTTCCAGGTCGCCCTCACCCGCGGCGGCGACAGCCTCATCCCGCTCCGCGACCGAGCCCGCCTGGCGAACGAGTCTTCGAGCGACATCTTCGTCTCCATCCACGTCAACTCCATCATCGCTCACACCGCCAGCCACGGCGTCGAGACCTACTACCTCGGACCGACCAGCGATCCATCGCTGACCAGGCTCGCCGCTGATGAGAACCGCCTCTCCGGCTACTCGCTGGCCGACCTGCGCAAGCTGCTGGACGGCGTCTACGCCGACGCGCGGCGGAGCGAGTCGCAGCGGCTGGCGGCGGCCGTCCAGCAGCAGCTCTTCACGAACCTGCGGAAGAGCGATCCGGGGCTGGAGAACTGGGGGATCAAGCGCGCGCCGTTCCTGGTGCTCGTGGCCACGGAGATGCCGGCCATCCTGGCCGAGGTCGGGTGTATGTCGAATGAGAAGGAAGCGTCGATGCTGGGAAAGGCCGAGTACCGGCAGCAGATCGCGGAGGCGCTGTATCACGGCATCCGGACGTATGCGAATCAAGGATGAAGGGAAGTACACGAATGCTCAATGACTCCACCGAGCTTCTGCACGTCGGCATCGATCTCGGCACCTCGCGCAGCGCCATCTCCGGCTCGAACGGCGAGCGCTTCCTCGTCGACAGCTTCGTCGGCTGGCCGGTGGACATGGTCGCGCGCAAGGTCCTCAAACGCAGCGTCCTGATCGGCCACGAGGCGGTGGCCAACCGCACCATGCTCGACCTGCACCGCCCGCTGGAGCGCGGCCTGCTCAAGGAAGGGTCGGAGAAGGACGTGGAAGCCGTCCGCGAGCTGCTCAAACATCTCCTCGGCCTGGTCGGGGTGAGCACGAACGGGCGCGTGAGCAGCTCGCGCGTGCGGGCCGTGGTCGGCGTCCCGGCCGCCGCGCTGCGGACGAACAAGCAGTACCTGCGCAACGCCATGAAGGGGATCGTCGACAGCCTGATGATCGTCTCCGAGCCGTTCGCCGTCGCGTACGGCCTCAATGCCCTCCTGCACACGATGATCATCGACATCGGCGCCGGCACGACCGACTTCTGCGTGATGAAAGGCCGCTATCCGACCGAGGAGGACCAGCGGACGCTGACCATCGCCGGCGACTCGGTCGATGCCCAGCTCCTCAAACTGATGGAAGAGCGTTTCCCGCAGGCCAACGTCACGGTCTTCATGGTCCGGGAGTGGAAGGAGAAGTACAGCTTCGTCGGCAAGCCGCCGCTGCGGGCCAACGCGACGGCGCCGGTGAAGGGGGTGCCGACGGAGATCGACATCACGAACGAAGTG